>NZ_JAYRKD010000051.1:0-17953 GCF_041905885.1 Dongia sp.
CATTCGCTGTTCCTGCTGCTCTTCATCCTGATTGCCGCGCCGCTCGCCGGCTACATCACGCTGGCGGCCCTGGCCGGGCTGCTCGGCGTGGTCGCCTGGAACATGGCGGAGAAGACCGAGATCGCCGTCCTGCTCCGGGCCTCGCGCGGCGATGCGGTGGTGCTGCTGGCGACCTTCCTGCTGGTGATCTTCCGCGATCTCACCACCGGCATCCTGGTCGGCTTCGGATTGGGCGCGCTTCTGTTCCTGCACCGCCTGGCGCAGGCGGTCTCGGTCCAGGCCGGGCAGGATGTGCCCGACAACCTGCCGGGCGCCGACCGCACGCCCTATGACCCGGCGTTGGCGAGCAACCGCGATGTCGCGGTCTACCGGATCTCCGGCGCCTTCTTCTTCGGGGCGGCGGCCTCGGTCGCGGCGGCGCTGGACCGCATCGGCCAGCACCCGAAGGTGCATGTGATCGACTTCTCGGCGGTGCCGGTGATCGACTCCACGGCGGTGGCGACGATCGACGGCTTCGTGCGCAAGACCGAACGCAACGGTGCCCGGGTGATCCTGTCCGGCGCCGCGCCCAGCGTCAGGCGGGCACTCGCCAGCCACGGCGTCCGCCCGCCGCGGGTCGAGTTCCGCGCCAATGTCGCCGAGGCGCTGGCCGCTATTGCGCCGGCGTCGGGCCGCCCCAGCTCGTAAGGGTCTTCTTCTTCGCGTCGCGCATTTCGTCCGGCGGGGCGCCGTAGTTGAAGCCGTAAGGCACCGCCTCGAACGAGCCGTAGCTGGGGTTGGGCAGCATGATCCAGTCCTTGGTCCAGTGCGCCATGCTGTCGTCGAACACCTTCTGCCGGTCGGCCTCACTGCCCTTGTAGGCATCGACGAAGTCGCCGAAGTTGTCGCCGATCAGCAGCAGCACCCGGTAATTCTTGGCGATGAAGGCGCGCCGCGTGCCCTTGGCCGAGGTCCAGTCCTCCTTCTCCTTGGAGAACAGGAAGGTGTCGACATTGCCGCCCATCGGGAATTTGAGCGCCTGCATGTTCTCCCGCGTGGCCTGCTCCATGTCGGCGGTGCGGTTCGTGACATAGAAGACCTTGATGCCGCGCGCATTCGCATAGCCGGTGAAGGCGACGGCGCCCGGCACTGCCGTCGAGACCTTCGCCTCGACGAACTGCTTCCAGGTGTCGTTGCTGAAGGACGTGCCGGCGGTGACGTTCCAGGCCTGGTATTTCGAATTGTCGAGCACAGTCTCGTCGGCATCGAGGATGATCGCCGGCGGCAGCTTGGAATAGTTGCCTTTCTGCACTTCGGGCACCGCGGTCCACCAGGGATCGCCCATCGCCTGGATGAGCCGCCGCTTGGCCAGCGCGAAGGCGGCCATGGTGCTGGCCTGGTACTCGACCGAATGCTGCATCCAGAGGACCGCATTGAGATTGTCGTCCGGCGTCACCGGCGCGGCGGGCGTGCTCTCCTGCGCGGCGGCAGCGAGTGGAAAGAGCAGGGCGGCGGCGAGAGCGAACAGGCGAGTGCGATGCATGATGGCGCCTCGGCGTAAGGGACGGGTCGGGCAGCGTAGCATGGGCCTTCCATCTTAGGGAGGAGCGCGGCTTTCCTGCGATTCCGGCCGTTCTCGGCCCTTGTTCGCATGCGCAAAAGAAGGCACATTACGCCCCCGGCCGTGGGGAAAACGGCCGCGGCAAACGAAGAACAGGGGCCGGAACACGCATGAAAATCGGCATCGTCAAGGAACGGCGCGAGGGTGAACGCCGCTGCGCCGTGTCGCCGGACACCGTCAAGAAATACGTGGGCCTGGGCGCCCAGGTCGCGATCGAAACCGGCGCGGGCCTCACCGCCGCCATCACCGACGAGGCCTTCAAGGCGGCCGGCGCCGAGATTGTCGGCGATGCCGCCGCGGCCTTGGGCGGGGCGGATCTGGTCCTCAAGGTCCAGCGCCCCGAGGACGACGAGCTCGGCCATATGAAGCGGGGCGCGGTGCTGGCCGCGATCCTCAATCCCTACAATGCCAAAGAGTCGATCGCCGACTACGCCACGCGCGGCATCGACGCCATGGCGATGGAACTGGTCCCGCGCATCACCCGCGCCCAGGCGATGGACGTGCTGTCGTCCCAGGCCAACCTCGCCGGTTATCGTGCGGTGATCGACGCCGCCGCGGAGTTCGGCCGAGCCTTTCCGATGATGATGACGGCGGCCGGCACGGTCGCGCCCGCCCGGGTACTGATCATGGGTGTCGGCGTCGCCGGCCTGCAGGCCATCGCGACCGCACGTCGCCTCGGCGCCATCGTCAGTGCCACCGACGTGCGTCCGGCGACCAAGGAGCAGGTGAACTCGCTGGGCGCCACCTTCGTTGCGGTGGAGGACGAGGAGTTCAAGCAGGCGGAAACCACCGCCGGCTATGCCAAGCCGATGAGCCCGGAATACCAGGCGAAACAGGCAGCGCTGATCGCCGAGACCATCAAGAAGCAGGACATCGTCATCACCACCGCCTTGATCCCGGGCCGCAAGGCGCCGGAGCTGGTCACGGCCGAGATGGTGCAGTCGATGAAACCGGGCTCGGTGATCGTCGATCTGGCGGTGGAGCAGGGCGGCAACTGCGCGCTCTCCGAGCTCGGCAAGGTCGTGGAGAAGCACGGCGTCAAGATCGTCGGCCATGCCAACGTGCCGAGCCGCACTGCGGTGGATTCGACGTCGCTCTACGCGAAGAACCTGCTCAATCTCGTGCAGCTCCTGGTCGACAAGGAGACCAAGGCGCTGAAGATCAACTGGGAGGATGAGATCGTCAAAGGCGTCGCGCTGACCCGCGACGGCCAGGTGATCCACCCCAACTTCAAGAGCTGAGGAACCAGCCCATGAATCCGGAAGAACTCTCCCAGAAAGCGGTCGATCTCGCGAATGCCGCGCAGGACGTCGCGGCCCAGGCCGGCAAGCTGTCGCAGGACGTGACCTCCATGGCGGTCCAGGCGGTCGCCGAGCAGTCCGGGCATACGCCCTTCGTGCAGCTGTTCACCGTCTTCGTGCTGGCTTGCTTCGTCGGCTACTACGTGGTCTGGCGGGTGACGCCGGCGCTGCACTCGCCGCTGATGGCGGTCACCAACGGCATTTCCTCGGTCATCATCGTCGGCGCGCTGATCGCCGCCGGCCCGGCCGATTTCGACCTCTCGAAGATCATGGGTCTGGTCGCCGTTGCACTCGCGGCGGTGAACATCTGCGGCGGCTTCCTGGTCACGCATCGCATGCTCTCGATGTTCAAGAAGAAAGAGCCGGCGAAGGGAGGCAAGTAACGTGAGTCAGAATCTCGCCGCATTCCTCTACCTGATCGCCTCAGTCTGCTTCATCATGTCGTTGCGCGGGCTTTCCAGCCCGGAGACGTCGCGCGGCGGCCTGCGCTTCGGCATCGTCGGCATGATCATCGCGATCGTGACCACCTTGCTGCTGCCGAGCGTCCATTCCTACCTCTCGATCCTGATCGCCCTGGTCATCGGCGGCGGTGTCGGCGTGGTGATCGCCCAGCGCATCCAGATGACGGCCCTGCCGCAGCTGGTCGCCGCCTTCCACAGCCTGGTCGGTCTCGCCGCGGTCGCCGTCGCCGGTGCCGCCTTCTATGACCCGCAGGCCTTCGGGATCGGCGAAGTCGGTGCCATCGATGCCGGCAGCCTGGTCGAGATGAGCCTCGGCGTCGCGGTCGGTGCGGTGACCTTCACCGGCTCGATTGTCGCCTTCGCCAAGCTGCAGGGCCTGGTCTCAGGTTCGCCGCTGGTGTTCAAGGGCCAGCACATGCTGAATGCCGGGCTCGGCATCGCCATCGTCGTGCTGATTGTGCTGATGATCCTGCAGCAATCGCCGCAGCTGTTCTGGGGCCTGGTGATCGTCTCGCTGATCGTCGGCTTCCTGCTGATCCTGCCGATCGGCGGCGCCGACATGCCGGTGGTCGTCTCCATGCTGAACAGCTATTCCGGCTGGGCGGCCTGCGGCATCGGCTTCACCCTCTCCAACCCCTTGCTGATCGTGACCGGCGCTCTGGTGGGCTCGTCGGGTGCGATCCTCTCCTACATCATGTGCAAGGGCATGAACCGCTCGATCTTCAACGTGATCCTGGGCGGCTTCGGCACCGACAGCGGCGGCGCGGCGGCGGCGGGCGGCGGCAAGGCCGACCGTCCGGTGAAGTCGGGCAGCGCCGAGGATGCGGCCTTCATCATGAAGAACGCGAGCCATGTGATCATCGTCCCGGGCTACGGCATGGCGGTCGCCCAGGCGCAGCATGCGTTGCGCGAGATGGCGGACCTCCTGAAGAAGGAGGGGGCCAAGATCTCCTACGCGATCCACCCGGTCGCGGGCCGCATGCCGGGGCACATGAACGTGCTGCTCGCGGAAGCCAATGTGCCTTACGACGAGGTGTTCGAGCTCGAGGATATCAACCGCGAGTTCCCGCAGGCCGACGTCGCCTTCGTGATCGGCGCCAACGACGTGACCAACCCGGCGGCGAAGACCGATCCGAAGAGCCCGATCTTCGGCATGCCGATCCTCGACGTCGAAGCGGCGAAGACCGTGCTGTTCATCAAGCGGTCGATGGCTTCGGGTTATGCCGGCGTCGATAACGAGCTCTTCTTCCGCGACAACACCATGATGCTGTTCGGCGATGCGAAGAAGATGTGCGAGGAGATCGTGAAGGCGCTCGATTGATCGGGAGCTCCTCATGCACCGGAGCCAGCTCGGCGGCTTCATCATCGATTGCCAGACCGACGATATCGAGGCGGCGTCCCAGTTCTGGGGCGCCGCGCTCCGGTTGACTCCCGGCCCCGGCAGCGAGCCGGGGCAACCGGGCTATGCCGGTTACGCGCGCCCGCATAACGGCCTCAACATCGAGGTCCAGGCGGTCGATCATCAGAGCCGCATCCATATCGACATCGAGACCGACAATATCGAAGCCGAATGCGCGCGCCTGGAACGGCTCGGCGCCAGGCGCATTAAGGCGGTACGGGACTGGGTGGTGATGGAGGCGCCTACCGGACAGCGCTTCTGCATCGTCCCTGCGTTCCGCGAGAACTTCCTCCAGGAAGCCAACGTCTGGGAATAAACCCTGGGAGCAGCCCCATGCACAAGAGCCAGCTCGCCGGCTTCATCATCGACTGTAAGACCGACGATCTCGATGCCGCCGCAGATTTCTGGGCCGCGGCCCTGGGCTTCAAGCGCGATGCCGCGGATACGCCGGCGCAGACCAGCTATGTCCACTTCGAGAAGAACGACCCGAACGGCCTCCACATCGAGGTGCAGAAGGTCTCCCATGAGAGCCGGGTCCACATCGACATCGAGAGCGACGACATCGAGGCGGAAGTGGCGCGGCTGGAGAAGCTCGGTGCCAAGCGCCTGAAGAAGATCGAGACCTGGGTGGTGATGGAAGCCCCGACCGGCCAGCGTTTCTGCGTGGTCCGCGCCAAGCGCGGAAACTTCGCCACGGAAGCCAACGTCTGGAAGTAGGCTCCGTCACTGACGCGGGCAGGCCTGCGCGGTCCCGTCGAGCTCCAGTCCCGCGAGGATCGCGGTAAAGCCGCGTCGGGCGGCATCGCGGCAGACCAAATCCCAGTCCCGGATCTCGTTGCGGTACTCGATCTGGAACACGGCTTTCTTCCCGTCGACGAAGGCCGCATAGCCGTCGCAGGCCTGCTGGGCGGCGCAATTCTCGATGACGGCGAAGTCGAAGCGGTCGGCGAGGTCCGGCACGAGCTCGGCGGCGTTTTTCAGGCCGATGGCAAGACCGCGGGCATGGGCGGCCTCGACCAGCCAGAGATTGAAGCTGCGCTGGTCGTCCTTGGAAATGTCGAAACCGGTCGCATTGCTGAAGCCGTCGACGTTGTCCGGATCCACCGCGTCGCAGGACTTTTCGACGGCGCGGTCGAGCCGCGCCTCCAGGATCGGCGCGAGCGCGTGGCGCCGGCGGATGTCCAGCCAGCGCTCGCCGGGCCAGCCCTTGTAGTCCCGGCCGATCACCGGCGGAGGGAATTGCGCAACGTCGGGCCGCCAGTCTTCGAGCGAGCCGGCGCTGAAATAGCAGATGACATAACCGCCGGCGGCATGCAGCGCATCGATGTTGGCCTGCTCGCTGTCGAAGAGGTCAATCTCGTAGACGCCGATCCCGGACACCGGTTCGAGCACGGGCTGGGAGAGGCTGATCGCGAAGCCGGCATCGGCCGGCGGGCGCTTGATCGATTGCGCGTCCGCAGTGCCGGCGCCGAGCAGAAGGGCGGCGATAACAAGGATTCTCATCCGGGCATTTTGCCGGATGGGGCCGCGCTTGACGAGCTTGTCTCGGCCTCAGGCCAGGGCGGCGAGGGTCGGCACCCGCAGCCGTTCGCGCGGCAAGGTCACGGTCACGATCGTGCCTTTGCCGAGCTTGCTGGCGATCGACAGGGTCCCGCCATGCATCTCGACCAGCGCCTTGCTGATCGCCAGCCCGAGGCCGGAGCCCTGATGCGTGCGCGCGTAGGTGGGCTCGACCTGCATGAAGGCCTCGGTCACATGCGGCAGGTCGCTCTCGGCAATGCCGATGCCGGTGTCGCGGACCGTGATCTCGACGCTGCCGTCGGCGGCGATGCCGCTGACGACGTCGACTTCGCCGCCGGCCGGCGTGAACTTGACCGCATTCGAGAGCAGGTTGAGCAGTACCTGGCGCAAGGCGCGCGCATCGGCGCGAACCGTCAGCTCGCCCTGCGGCAGCAGCGTGCGCACGGTCACCTGCGGCGCGCCGGGCTGGGCGAAGCGGACGCATTCCTCGGCCAATGACTTCAGGTCCACGACGCCTTCGGCGAGATCGAGGCGGCCGCTTTCGACCCGCGCGAGATCGAGCACATCGTTGACGATCTCCAGCAGGTGGGATCCCGCCTGGTGGATGTCGGTGGCATAGCCGCTATAGCGCTCGTTGCCGATCGGCCCGAGCACCTGGTTGCGGATCATGTCGGAGAAGCCAAGCACGGCATTCAGCGGCGTGCGGAGCTCATGGCTCATGTTGGCCAGGAAGGCGCTCTTGGCCTTGGTGGTCTGCTCGGCCATGGCGAGGGCTGCGCGCAGCTTGGCCTCGCCGGCCTTGCGCTCGGAGATGTCGCGGATGATCGCCTGGGTTTCGCCGCTGTCCAGCCGCCGGGTGCTGACCTCGATCGGGATGCTCCGCGGCCCGGAACGAGCCAGCTGGCCCTCCCAGATGACGGTCGCGGCCGGGTCCGCGGCATCGGCCGGATCGGTCCAGCTCGGAATGAGCTCGCGGATCGGTCGGCCCGCCAGCGCCGCGCGCTCGATGCCGGTCATGACTTCGGCGCGCTGGTTGGCATCGATGATCCGGCCCTCGGCATCGATCAGCAGGATGGAATCGGCGGCCTGCTGAAGCAACTGGCGGTACTTCTCCTCGGAGCGGCGCAGCCGGACGTAGGGCCATTGCACCGCCTCGACGAACACCGCCCGGTAGATCAGATAGGTGCCGGCGACCTTGTAGAGATGACCGACGAAGTTATAGGCATCGTGGACCGCGCTGTAGAGGGTCAGCGCGGCTTCACTGGCAACGAAGATCAGCAGGGCGGCCAGCAGCGGCGGGCTGCGGAAGGTCGAGCCGGGCGTGGTCCTGCGCCACAGCAGCACCGCGGTCGCCCCGAAGATGCCCATGACCGCGTATTCGGCAACCACCTTGGTGGTGGTCAGGCCCTGGCCCGGGATGAAGGTTCGCGGCAGTGAGTCCGGATGCCACAGCACCGCGTAGTAGACCGCGCCCACGTAGCCCAGCGCGACCACGGCCGTCCACAGGCGGAATGACCGATCCGCCGGACGCTGCAGGACGCGCAGTGCGACGATCAGCAGCGTCGCGGCGCAGGCAAATCGCGCGGCCAGCCAGAAGGAGATCGCCTTTTCCGGTCCGGCCGCGGTCACCAGCTCGGGCATTCCGGAATAGGAGAGCAGGTGGCCGAGATCGAGCAGGCCGACCGCCATGAAGCCGGTCGCCATCAGCGTCAGGTCGGCGCTGCGCTTGCCCTGCATCGCGTTCCAGCCGATGCCGGCGATCAGCATCGAGACCGCGATGGCGAAGAACTCCAGGAAGGTATGGACCTGCAGGTATTCGTGCGGGTCGCGCAGAAAAGACGGCGCGCTGATCACCGAAACCAGCGGCAGCGCGAGGACGGCGATGCCGGCCAGGATCAGCGCACCGGTCGGCGTGTTGGGGAACTGGCGCCAGCCGCCGCCATCGCCGGCCGGCGACCTCGGTCGAAATGACGCCTGCGGGTGATAGGGCACGGCCTGATCGCAACTCCGAAGGGAAGTCCGTCCACATTCGGAGCCAAGAATTAAATCATGCTTAACCCAAATGCCGTTGTGGTTTTTGTCGCAGGGCCGTCCAGGGGTCGGACGTCTTGATTGAAATCAAGCGCAAAAACACTTCGGCCCGCGGGATCGCTCCTGCGGGCCGACTGCCGAATTTCGGGTGTGGTCGCGATGCGGCGACCGGAAACTCTAGCGAGGACTAATAGCCCTCGCGGTCCATGCGCTTGCGGAGCAGCTTGCGATGGCGGCGGACCGCCTCGGCCTTCTCCCGCGCCTTGCGCTCGGAGGGCTTCTCGTAGTTGCGGCGCATCTTCATCTCGCGGAAGATTCCCTCGCGCTGCATCTTCTTCTTGAGCGCGCGCAGGGCCTGATCGACGTTGTTGTCACGAACGAGCACTTGCACTTTTGGCCAGACTCCTTTCCCGAATTTCGGCAGAAAACAGCAACGGGTGGACTCGAATCCACCCGAATGGAGGCGCTAGGTAGCACAAAGCTTTGGCCTTGTGAAGCCGTTCCGCACCGATTTCCAGCCGGTTCGCTCTTCCTAACCCGCTGAATCCAGCCCATATTCTGGTGGTAACCTGAACGAGACCCGGATGGCCATCCTGAAAATCGCCCGCATGGGCCACCCTGTGCTGAAGCGCCGCGCCGACGAGGTGGAGGACCCGACCAGCCCGGAAATCGCCAGCCTTATCAAGGATATGGAGGATACGCTGACGGATGTCGGCGGGGTCGGGCTGGCCGCCCCCCAGGTCCATGTCCCGCTGCGGGTGGTGATCTTCCACGTGCCCAAGGCCCGGATGGAGGCGGAGGACGGGGAGGCGCCGGCGATCGGGGTGCCGCTGACCTATCTCATCAACCCGGTCATCGAGCCGCTGACGGAGGATGTGGAGGAGGGGATCGAGGCCTGTCTCTCGGTCCCGGGCCTGGCCGGGTCGGTGCCGCGCTTCCGGCAGATCCGCTACCGGGGCATCACCCCGGCCGGCGAGCCGATCGACCGCACCGCCAAGGGCTTCCATGCCCGGGTGGTGCAGCATGAATGCGACCATTTGGACGGTGTCCTTTATCCGATGCGCATGACAGATCTTTCGAAACTTTCCTTCGTCGAGGAGCTTAAACGCTTTGCCGGCGAAGCGGCGGAGGACTGAACCATGACCGAAGCTTATGACCGCGACGACGACCGGGCGCGCCTGCTGGAAGCGGCGCTGGACCATGTCGCCTTCGATGGCTGGAGCGAGACGGCGCTCCGCGCCGCCGCCGAGGATACCGGCATTCCGCTCGAGCGGGCGCTGAACGCCTTTCCCGGCGGCGCCACCGAGCTCATCGCTTTCCACAGCGAGACGGCGGACCGGCGGATGCTGGAAGCGCTGGAACTGGAGCCGCTCGCGGACATGAAGGTGCGCGAGAAGGCTGCGAAAGCGATCCGGCTGCGGCTCGAGGCCAACTTCCGCCACCGCGAGGCGATCCGCACGGCGCTGACCGCGCTGATGATGCCGCAGAACGCCGCCTTGTCGGCGCGCCTTCTCTACAAGACGGTCGATGCGATCTGGTATGCGATCGGCGACCGCTCGACCGATTTCAACTTCTACACCAAGCGCGGCCTGCTGGCCGGCGTCTATACCGCGACCCTGTTCTTCTGGCTGAACGACAAGTCGGAAGGCGCGGCGGCGACCTGGAACTTCCTCGACCGCCGCATCGCCGAAGTCATGAAGGTGCCGCAGATGCTCGGCAAGCTCGGCCAGTTCACCGGCCGGCTGCCGCTGCCGCGCTCGCCGTTCCGGCGCGCCTTCCGCACCGCGGCGCGCGGGCATTAGCTACTTCGCCTTGGTCGGCGGGGTCCCGCCGATCCGCGCCGACATGTCGCGCGCGGCGTCGAGCAGCGTCTGCTTGTAGCGGCGGTGGTTCTGGTGCCCGTCCTCGCGCGGGGTCAGCAGGCACAAGGTGGCGACACAGCTCTTCGCCTCGTCATAGACCGCGGCGGCGAAGCAATGGGTGAACTTGCCGCTGTCGTTGGAATGGAAGCCCTCGACCCGCGCCGCGGTGACCTCCTTCAAGAAGGTCTTCTCGCTCACCCGCCGGCCGTTCGGCAGGTCGAAGTCGGCTTTCGGAATCGCCTTCAGGATCGCGTCGTTGTCGAGATGCGAGACCAGCAGCCGGCCCGACGCGGTCCAGGGCAAGGGCACCGGCTCGCCGACGCCGGAACTGATGCGGAAGGTCTGCTCGCCCTCCTTCATCTGGGCGACCACATACTTGCCGTTCTCGACCACGCAGAATTGCGCGGTCTGCCCAGTCTCGCTGGAGAGGCGGGAGAGATAGCCGTCGGCCAGGCGCATCACGTCGAACTGGTTGGCGTGCGACAAGCCGAAGAGATAGAGCCTGCGGCCGAGGAAGACGCGGCCGTCGCCGTCGGCCGGCTCCAGGATGCCGCGGTTCAGCAGCACGCCGACGATGTCGTAGGTGGTGGACTTCGGTGCGTTGATCGCGACCGCGATCTCGTTGGGGCGGAGCGGGCGCTTCGCCTCATGCAGGTGATCGAGGATCTCGAAGGCCCGGTCGATGCCGCGGGTACGGCTGCCGGCCTCGGCGGTCAGGGATTTCTTCGCGGGGGGCATGGTCAGAATTTCGCGTTCTTCAGGAACTCGGCCAGGCGCTTGGATTGCGGGTTGCGGAAAATCTCTTCCGGCGCGCCCTGTTCCTCGATTCGCCCCTGGTTCATGAAGACTACACGCCGCGAAACCTCATAGGCGAACTTCATTTCATGGGTCACCAGCAGCATGGTCATGCCGTCGGCGGCGAGGCTCTTGATCACGTTCAGGACTTCATTCACCAGCTCGGGATCGAGCGCCGAGGTCACCTCGTCGAACAGCATGATCTTCGGATTCATGGCGATGGCGCGGGCGATGGCGACGCGCTGCTGCTGGCCGCCGGAGAGCTGGCCGGGAAAATGGTTGCGCCGCTCGGCCATGCCGACCCGCTCGAGCCACCGCTCGGCGATCGCGACCGCCTCGGCCTTCGGCAGCTTCTTCACCTTGATGAGGCCCAGGGTCACGTTGCCGAGCGCGCTCATATGCGGGAAGAGGTTGAACTGCTGGAACACCATGCCGGTCATCGCGCGCTGGCGGGCGATCTCGCTTTCCTTGCGGCGCCGGCGCTCGGGCGAAGCGGTGTAGCCGATCTCCTCGCCGTCGATCCGGATGCTGCCCTGCTCGAAGTCTTCCAGCAGGTTCACGCAGCGGAGCATGGTGGTCTTGCCCGAACCGCTGGAGCCGATCACCGAGACGACGTCGCCGGTCGCCATCGAGAGATCGACGCCCTTGAGGACCTCGATATCCTTGAACTTCTTGTGGAGGTCGGTGATGTCTAGGACGGGCGTGGTCAAAATCGGCTCCGGACTCTCAGGAAGGCAAGGCGACGCGGCGCTCGACCGCGCGGCCGAGCCGTTCGATCGAGAAGCAGATCAGGAAATAGATGAGGCCGGCCAGGAAGTAGAACTCCAACGGCCGCGGCTTGATCGCGATGATCTGCCGCGTGGTCAGCATCAGTTCGACCACGCCGATCACCGCGAGCAGGGTGGAGGCCTTGACCAGCTCAGCCGCGGTGTTGATCCAGGCCGGCAGCGCCTGGCGCAGCGCCTGCGGCGCCAGGACATAGATGAAGTTCTGCCGGAAGGTGAGACCGATCGCCTTGCCGGCTTCGGTCTGGCCTTTGGGCAGCGCCAGCAGGGCGCCGCGCAGGTTCTCGCCGACATGGGAACTGCAGAAGACGGTGAGCGCGATCAGTCCGGCCTGGAACGGAGTCAGCTGAATCACCCCGGAGAGCAGATAGTAGCAGGCCAGGATCAGCACGAAGACTGGCGTGCCGCGCACGTATTCGAGAAAGATGCGGGTGAAGAAGCGCTGGATCCTGCCGCCATAGACCAGGCTCAAGGCGACGCCGATTCCGAGCAGAGTGCCGAGCACGATGGCGATCCCGGAGATCGCCAGCGTCATGCCGACACCCTCCATCAGCGCGTAGCGGGCGATCCAGATGTCGGAAAAGAAGCGGGCGAGATCCATCAGGTGCCCTCAATGCGGAATCGCCAGGCGCCGCTCTGCATAGCGCAGGCCGGCGGCGATCAGGTAGCAGGCGGCGACATACATGAGGCTGCAGACCGACCAGACCTCGATCACGCGGAAGGTGTTGTTGTTGATCTGGCGCGCATAGAAGGTGAGCTCCGGTACCGCGATCGCGGCGGCGACCGAGGTGTCCTTGAACAGCGAGATGAAATTGTTGCTCAAGGCGGGCAGGGCGTTGCGGACCATCACCGGAATGATGATCCAGATCCGGGTCCGGCTTTCGGTCAGCCCGATCGCCAGCCCGGCCTCGCGCAGGCCCTTCGGCAGCGCCAGCAGGGCGCCGCGATAGACTTCGGTGAGATAGGCGCCGGCATAGATCGAGAGCGTGCCGGCGAAGGCATAGACCTTGTCGATCCGGACGCCGAGCTGCTGCGGCAGCACGAAGAAGGCGACCAGCATCAGGAAGTAGATCGGCAGATTCCGGATCGTGGTCACGTAGACCGCGGCGATCCGGCGCAAAGCGGTGTTCCTGGAAGTCATGGCGAAGGCCGCCACCAGGCCGATCAGGTTTCCCACCAGCAGGACCGAGACCAGCGCCATGCCGATCCCCAGCGCGAGGCCGGAGAGCAGCAGGTCGAAGTCCCGCCAGACCGGTGCGAAATTGAGCTGATAGCCCATGGTCGACCCTTGGATGCGGCCTTCGCCCGACCTCGCCTACTTGTACTCGACCGGGAAGCCGATCGCCGGGACCGGCAGGTCGACGCCGAACCACTTCTTGAAGGAAGCGGCATAGGTCGGGAAGTCGACGCCGGTCATGCCTTCATGCAGCACGGTGTTGACGAAGTTCAGCCACTGCTGGTCGCCGCGCTTGACCGCGCAGGAATAGCTCTGCGGGCCCCAGCCGTAGCCGGAATCGTGGTACTTGCCGGGGTTCTTCACCACCAGCCACTGGACCGAGGACTGGTCGGTCGCCGAGGCGTCGGCCTGGCCGCTGTCCAGGGCCTGGTACATGAGATCGACGCTCTCATACTGGTCGACCTTGGCCTCGGGCAGGGCCGCATGGACCATGTCCTCGGCATAGACGTTCTGCAGCACCGACACGACGGCGCCGGACCCGGCTGCTTTCAGCTCGTCGAACGACTTGTACTTGCCGCCATCCTTCAGGAGCAGACCGACGCCCTCGCGGTAATAGGGAATGGTGACGGCGACCTGCTGGGCGCGCTCGGCGGTCACAGTCATGAACTGGCAGGTGATGTCGACCTTGCCGGTGGTGACGTTCGGAATGCGCGCGTCCGAGGACTGCTCGACGAACTCGATCTTGGTCGGGTCCTTGAACAGGCCGGTGGCGATCATCTTCGCGATGTCGATGTCGAAGCCGACCAGGTTGCCCTGCTCATCCTTGAAGTGCCAGGGCGCGTTGGTGCTGCCGGTGCCGACGATCAGCTTGCCGCGGGCAAGGATGTCGTCGAGCAGGCTCTTCTCCTGAGCCGTCGCCGCCGGCGCCGCGATCGCCGTCAATGCCGCCGCGGCGGTGAGGCCGGTCAGCGTCTTGCGCAAGGTTTCGAACATTGGCTGTCTCCCTGTGTCTCTGATTATGGCCAGTTCCAACCCAATGGAACTATGTACATGGTAGTGGACGTGTGACTATCATATGACGCGAAGAGGGGAGTCAAGGCAGGGCAAGGCTTCATCGCAGCAACGAAGACTCGTCATGGTCCGCGCAGGCGGACCATCCACGAATTTCTGTCCTGCGATGGGTGCAAGCGAATGAAAACTCGTGGATCCTCCGCCGCAGCGGACGAATGTCCGCCTCCGCGGACGGAGGAGGATGACGAGTATATATTGCCGTCGTGTCAGGCCTGGCTGTCGACCGTCATCAGCATGTCGACCTGCTCGCCGTCGCTGGAGAGCGGCAGCAGCAGTCGCGCGTAATTGTGGATGCGGCGAACCGAATCGATCTCGACCTTGTGCAGCAGCGGCCGGCGCTCGCGGACGCATTGCACATAATGCTCGTGCACCATGGTGCCGAACTGCGGCGGCTGCAGATCGAGCGGCCTGAGACGCGTCAGCTCGGTGCCGAGGATGTTGCCGATCCAGGTGCCAGCGAGGCGAAATCGAAAATCGAGATTGCCGCCGGCATCGCGCAGGACATCGACCAGCTTCACCCGCGGCAGCGCTTCCATGAAATCGCTGGGATCGATGGCGCTGCGCGGCGGCGCGAAGCGGTCGCCGCGCTTCTGGTTCCAGTAGCGCAGGATGGCGACCAGATCGGGATAGGCCGGATCTCCGGCGGTGCGCTCCTCGGACGAGACCCGCGCGTCGCGCTCGTAGCGTTCCGGAAAGCTGCGATCTGAGGAGCCTTGCGCCATCGTCTCGTCGTTTCCGCCAAACCCTCCGCTGCACCGCTGCAGGGGGAGAAACAGCCGTCACGACTCTTTCACAAATTCCTAGGCATGGGTAAAGTTTCTCGTCGCCCCTACACCGGAAGATGCGCCCTGGGCGCGGCAAATTCCGACAATTTGCCGCGAATGCCGCCCGTGCAGAATGCGGAAACCCCCGCGACATACGCCTGTAACAGCCGCGCACTAGCCTCGTGAACGGACGGCCGATTCCGGCCCGTGAACAGCTCAGCTTCGGTGGGAAAAGATGAAAATTCAGGCGATGAACCGCGCGGCCCGGTCCCTCGGCGCCAGCTTCCTGGCGATTGCGGCGGGCAGTTTCGCCGCGTCGGCCGCGATGGCGGTCGAGGCGCAGTCGGTGACTTTCGAGGGCGCCGCCTTCGTCAACAAGGGCCTGGTCGGTGTCGGCCGCGTGCCCGCCGATGCCAAGGACAAGCTCGGCGACACCTTGGGCGGCATCGGCTCGGGCATGGTGGCGGACGTGAAGACCTGGAAGCGCGAGGGCGACACGTATAGCGGCGTGTTCTACATGCTGCCCGATCGCGGCTGGAACACCGAGGGCACGCTCGACTATCAAGGCCGCCTGCAGAAATTCTCGATCGCGTTCACGCCCAACAGCGGCGCCGACACCGCGCCGCAGACGCAGCTGAAACTTGATTATCAGGATGCGATCCTGCTGCATGAGGCGGATGGCAGGCCGACCACCGGGCTTGACGCGATGGAAGTACGAAAGGCGGCGAACGGATTTCCGGACCTGCCGAGTGCCGCCGGCAAGATCAGCGTCGATAACGAAGGCGTGGTGCTGAACGCCGACGGCAGCTTCTGGATCAGCGACGAATATGGACCGTATATCTATCATTACGCGGCCGACGGCACGCTGCTGGGTGCGATCCAGCCGCCGCCGGCCCTGGTGCCGATGCGCGGCGGGGCGGCGAACTTCGCCTCCAACAACCCGACCAAGGGCGGCGCCGAGCCGAAGCCGAAGAATCCCGAGAGCGGCCGCCAGAACAACCAGGGCCTCGAAGGCCTGACCATGAGCAAGGACGGCAGGACCCTCTACGCCCTGCTGCAGAGCTCGACGATCCAGGACGGTGGCGAGGGCGGCGGCAGCCCGAAGCGGTACAACACGCGGTTCCTCGCCTATGACATCGCCGATCCCAAGGCGCCGAAGCTCGCCGCGGAATACGTGGTGCAGCTGCCGCGCTTCAAGGATGCCAAAGGCAAGCAGCTGGTCGCGGCGCAGAGCGAGATCCTGGCGCTGGACGACCACCGCTTCCTGGTGATCGCGCGCGACAGCGGCCACGGCCAGGGCCTGAAGGATGCGGACTCGGTCTATCGAAGCATCGACCTCTTCGACACCAGCGGCGCCACCAACATCGCCGGCACCGACTTCGACCAAGCGAAGCCGGTGGCGCCGGGCGGCGAACTGGATGCCGGGGTGACGCCGGTGAAATACGCCCGCTTCATCGACATGAACGACAACACGCAGCTCGGTCGCTTCGGCCTGCACAACGGCGGCGCCAACGACGCCAACGCGCTCTACGAGAAGTGGGAGGCGATGGCGCTGCTGCCGGGGCTCGACGACCAGGCGCCGAACGACTACTTCCTGGTGGTCGCCAGCGACAACGACTTCATCACCCAGAACGGCGCGATGCAGGGCAATGCCTACAAGGACTCGTCCGGGGCCAATGTCGACAGCGTGCTGCTGGTCTATCGCATCTCGCTGCCGGAAGGGATGAAGCCGCTCTGATCCATCCTTCGCGTCATTGCCGGGCTTGACCCGGCAATCTTGCGCCGAATGGAGAGAGATGCCCGGGTCAATCCCCGGATCAAGTCCGGGGACGGGCATGACGATCGTGGTTATCGTCGGCCGGCGCGGCGGCGCGGGTCGTGCGCGCGTAGCGCTCGTAGAAGCCGCCGCATTCCTTGGCCGCCTGGGCCAGGAAGGCGGCGGCACGCTCCGGATAGTTGGCTTCCTCCATGCGGTTTGCGAAGCGGTCGAGCATGCGCAGCCGCACCACTTTCTGCGCGACGCCGATCTCGCTGGCGGCGTCCAGGAACTTCGCGCGGGTCGCGGCGTGGAGGTCGATCCAGCGCTGCGCCGGGCGGCGCGAGCCGGCCGGGTCGTAGGCATAAACTTGCCGGCGGTCGATCGTGATCCCGAACCGGAGCTTCACCGAGGCCGCCACCCGCGTCGGGGTCTCGTAGCGCGCCAGGCCGCGCACGATGAAGGCCTTCTGCTCGTCGGTCAGCTCGGAATTGGGCTTTTGATTCGGTCTGCGTCCGGTCTGCGTTGCCGCTTCTTCCGGCGTGGCGCCATCGGCGGCTTCCGCGGGATCGGGCGCGATGCCGAGCTGCGCCTTCGCCAGCGCGCCCAAGGCGTCGATCGCCGCGTCGCGGTCCTCGCGCGTGACTTTGGGGTCATCGACCGGGTCGGCCGGGATCTGCAGGGATTGCGCATTCCGTCTGCGTCCGGTCTGCGTTGCGGGTGCGCTGGGGCGCGGTGACGGCGCAGACGCCGGGTCGGGCGTTTCGGCTTCCGCCATGCGGGTGAAGAGCGGTTCCTTCTCTTCGTCGGCCGGAATCTGCACGGATTCCTTATCCGGTCTGTGCTCGGTCTGCGTCGGCAGCGTGATTTCGCCGCGCCAGTAGGGGACGACCTGGTCGGCGTCGAACGCGATGCCGAAACAGCCCCGCACGGCGGTGGCGATGCGCTCGGGCGCCTCCCGGCGGCGCAGACGGGTTTCGATGAAGGACTTCAGCCGGTCCGGCGAAAACTGCGCTTCGTCTGCGTGCTGTCTGGGTGCGGTCTGGGTCAGTGTCGAGGTCATGGGGGCTTCCTCACGGGCTCGGCGACGCGCGGGGATGACCGTCGCCTTCGGTTTTGCCAAGCGGGAACGCGGCACGAAGCGATGCCGGAAAGCGAATAGGCCCGCAGGGCGGGGGCGCAGGTGACCGGGGACACGGTCAGGCTGCGGGAGGCATTATAGCGGGGATTGGATGATTACACAATAGTGTGTTTATTGGCTGCGAACGTGAGCTCGCCGGAGAGGCCTCACGCAGCTTCAAGCCCCTTGTATCTCTCCGACTCGCGGCAGCGATTATAGTCGCAGCGGCGGTGGCGGGCGGGAGACCGATAGGCCCTTGGTCTTGAAGGCCGTGGGTGAGCTTGGATCCCCGGCCGTCGTTCCTGTGAAC
>NZ_JAYRKD010000018.1:0-119308 GCF_041905885.1 Dongia sp.
CAAACACTTCAGGCGCATCGCCACTCGCTTCGACAAGCTCGCCAGGAACTTCCTCGCAGCCGTCGCTCTCGCCTCAACCCGCCTCTGGACCCGGTATTTATGAGTCCACTACCTAGATCAGTCTTCCTTCTTCTTGTTGTCCTGGTGGCAGGCGCCGCACATCTTCGCGGTCTTGTCGAACTGGGCGCGCACGGTGGCGAGATCGCCCGACTGGCCGGCCGAGGCCAGCATGGTGGCTTCGGCCTTCAGGTCGTCGGCATGCTTGGTGAACGCGTCCCAGTTTTCCCAGATGTTCGGCAGGGCCGCGGTCTTGCCCTGATCGGAGCCCTTGGGGAACAGCGAGGGGATGAGGCCGGCGACCTCGACGATCTTGTTGGCCGGCGCCACCACGTCCGCGGCGTTGCCGCCGGCGTCGATGATGCCTTTGATCGCCTTCAGGCTCTTGCCCATTTCCTTCATATCGGCCTGGCGCGTCTTGATGACGTCGTCCGCTGCCCAGGCGGCAACCCCGCCCACCGTTAGGGCAGCAACAGCGCACACGGCCTTGGCCCAGGCCGTTTTCTTCAACCTTGTCATTGCGACTCCCTTGCTGACGGGTGATTGGAGGCGCGATTATGCGGTCTCCGTTAACCGGCCGCATTGGTCTTAGGACCCTGTTCACGGCCTTGTGAGAAATGGTTAGGCTGAAACAATAGCGTCACGGAACGGTCACTTTTTCGAACTGGGGCATGACCATAAGGTCGCGCCGGGGAAATCAGGCTCGTTGATTTCATGGCGGTGGAAACAGAACTTAAGTTGCTCCTGCCGCCGGACACGGCTGCCGGAATCCTCCGCCGACCGGCGCTGCGGAGCCTGCTCGCACCCGCCGAGGCGGTCGCGACAGCCGAACCCGCCGCGAACGCGGGCGTCGAGCCGGAGCCCGAACCCAGTCTCGCCGGCCTGCATCGCGCGCGGCTGGAATCCACCTATTACGACACCGCCGATCAATGGCTGTCCGGCCAGCGCATGGCCTTGCGCGTCCGCAAAATCGGCCGCAAAAGGATCCAGACCCTGAAAGCCCCGGCCCCGGGTCCCGGCGGCCTGCAGAATTTCCAGGAGATCGAGGCCGAGATCGACAGCGACCGGCCGCAGCTCTCGGCCGTCACCGACCCGAAGCTCGCCCGCAAGCTCGAGCGCGAGAACATCTGGCGGCGGCTGCGCCCGATCTTCGAGACGCGGTTTCAGCGTTCGGCCTTCCTGACCGAGCGCGGCAGCTCGATGATCGAGGTGGCGGTTGACCTCGGCACCATCACCGCCGGCGGGCGGCGCCTGCCGATCGCGGAAATCGAGCTCGAGCTGAAATCCGGCGACCCCGCCGCGCTCTACGACCTCGCCGAGCAGCTGGCGCTGCAACTGGCCGAGGAGGTGCCGGTCCGGCTCGGCGCCGAGACCAAGGCGGCCCGCGGCTATGCCCTGGCGGATGGCCGCGATCCGGAGCCGCACAAGGCGCAGCCGATCACCCTCTCGCCCGAGCTTTCGACCGAAGAGGCCTTCGTCGCCATCGTCAACAACTGCCTCGACCAGCTCCGCGCCAACGAGGAGGCGGTGCTCTCGACCGAGGATGACGAGGCGATCCACCAGTTCCGCGTGGCGCTGCGCCGCCTTCGCGCAATCGTCAGCGCCTTTCGCGACCTGGTGGACGACGACGTCCAGGCCATGATCTCGATCGACCTCCGGTGGATGCAGCGCCAGTTCGGTCCGGCCCGCGATCTCGACGTGCTGATCGCCGAGACGCTGCAGCCGATCCATAACCGGCTCCGTGCGCAACCGGCGTTCGAGCAGCTGATGGAGACCGCCGAGACCGCGCGGGCCGAGGCGCGGCGGGCGGCGCATCTCGCGATCGAGAACCCGCGCTATGTCGCGATGCTGATCCAGCTCTATCGCCAGCTCCATTCCGGCGACTGGCGCCGCGCCTCGGCGCGGGCGCGGCTGGGCGCCCCGGTCGGCGATTTCGCACGGCCTTTGCTGCAATCGCGGCACAAGCGGCTGATGCGGCTCGGCGGCCGCTACGATCTGCTGCCGGAGCCCGAGCTGCATCGGCTGCGGATCCTGGCGAAGAAGATGCGCTACGCCGCCGAGGCCTTTCACTCGCTGTTCAAGCCCAAGCCGACCAAGAAATACATCGCGTCGCTGACCGCGATCCAGGACAGCCTCGGTTCCTTGAACGATGCCTTCGTCAGCCGCCAGGTCCTGAGTGCACTGGCGCAACGCCTGATGGTCGACCGCGGCATGGCGGCGGCTGACGCCAATCTGCTGCAAGGCCTGGTGCTCGGCTGGCAGACCGCGCGAATCGACCGCGACCTCGCTGGCTTCGAGGGTGTGTGGAAGAGCTTCGCCGATGAAAAACGCTTCTGGAATGACGCGAAGGGCTAGATGCCTCTAGTCCAGATCGCGCGGCCGCATGAAGGCGAGCAGCTTCCCGCTGCCCGTCGGCAGATCGCTCCACCGCGCGACGTCGAAGCCCAGCACTGCTATCGCCGCGGTCGGAAACTTGCCGTGCATATTGGCCAAGGCCTTGGCATCGCCGCTGCCGGCGAGCAGGGCGGCAAGACTGCCGATGCCGGGATTGTGGCCGAGCAGCAGGACCGTCGCCGCCGTTGCCGGCACCTTGTTGATCTCGGTCAGCATCTCCCGGGGCGGCGCCAGATAGAGCGCCCGCGCATACTCGATCACCGCGTCGGCCGGCAGGCTCGGCTTCATCAGATCCAGCGTCTCGCGGGTCCGCTGCGCGGTCGAGCAAAGCACGACATCGGGCCGATAGCCCTGGCCTGCCAGCCAGGCACCCATCTGCGGTGCCGCCTTGCGGCCGCGGCCACTCAATGGCCGGTCGGCATCCTTCTGGTGCGGATCGCCCCAGGCCGACTTGGCATGGCGCATCAGAATCAGCGTCTTCATGGCCGCGAGACTAGCACAGTGACGCGGAGGGGCTACTCCGCGCTCACCATGTTGCGCTCATGTGTCACGCCGGACGGCCGGCGCAGGGCCGGGCGGGCGCGCCGCTTCCGGAGCCAGATCACCCCTCCCGGTGAGCGAAAGCATGGCGACGCCGAGGCCCATGGCGGAGATCAGGATGCGGCCGGGGATACTGAAGATGCGGCCCGAATGCACCGGGAACTGCATCTGGATGAAGAGATCGCCGGCGGTGCCGCGCCAGGGAATCCAGTCGCCGATATAGCGCCCGTCGGCGCTGTCGAAATAGAGGATGTCGGAGCCGAGGCCGGGATCATGCTCGCCGCCGGGACGGTCACCGGATCGAAGAAGACGTGGTTGTAGCCGGTCTCGTAGAGGTCCTGGGTCTCCGGGTTGAAGCGCGGCTCGACCCCCAAGGGCAGGCTGTGGCCGGCCTCGGGATGCAGCGGCACATAGGTGACGTAAGATTGGGGCTCGTCCGCCGCCAGCTTCTCGGCCAGGACCAGCGGGTCGAGGAAGGGGCCGCGGCCCCCGTTGGACCACCGGCGCCTCGACCAGATGCGGGTTGATGAGCTCGGCGAACTCGTGATCCCATGAGATTACCGCGCCGGTCAGGCCGGAGACGAAGAGAAAGGCGGCGATCGTCAGCCCGACCCAGCGATGGAGGATGACGAAGATCCGCCACAGCATGGCCATGGCCTCCTGCGATGCTGATAACCGTCTGATTTCAAGCCCATATTCTCGCTTCCGTTCGGTCGGTAATCGGGTGCGATTTTAGAGCAATTAAGAATCATTCGTAATCTGAAGGAACGATAAGTCCCGAAGGTGACAGTTTTGTTGAGGCCGGGCGGAAATTAACGATGCGGGATGAATTGACCAATTAAATGTCTTAGCTTCGACAGGACCATAGGGCCGGGGCGCGAGACCGGCGGAGGAGCAGCAGTGGCCGATACGGCGATCAAGGAATTGGACGAGCAGAAGCAGCCGGCGAACGATGCGGGTGCCTATCAGGGCGAGCTCAGCCGCTTCGTGAACCGGGAGCTTTCCTGGCTCGCCTTCAACGAGCGGGTCCTGGAAGAAGCGGGGAACAAGAACCACCCGCTGCTGGAACGCCTGCGCTTCCTCTCGATCTCGGCCAACAACCTCGACGAGTTCTTCATGGTGCGCGTCGCCGGCCTGCGCGGCCAGGTGCGCGCCAACGTCTCCGCGGTCAGCGCCGACGGGTTGACCCCGCGCCAGCAGCTGGCGGCGATCAACCAGCGCAGCGGCGAGCTGATGCGCGACCAGCAGACTCATTGGCGCACGCTCCGCCAGGAGCTGCGCGACAACGGACTCTATGTGGTCGATGTCGCCGAAATCTCGGCGGCGGAGAAGGAATGGCTCGACAGCTATTTCCTCGACCAGATCTTCCCGGTGCTGACGCCGATGGCGATCGACCCGGCGCATCCCTTCCCGTTCATCCCGAACCAGGGATTTGCGATGGTGATGCAGCTGAAGAACACCTCCGACGGCAAGATGATGAAGGCGCTGATCCCGGTGCCGAACCAGCTGCCGCGCTTCATCCGCTTTCCCGGCATCGATCCAAAGAATGTCCGCTTCCTCACCCTGGAAGCCCTGGTGGGCCTCTATCTCCACCGCTTGTTCCCCGGTTACGAGCTGGTCGACCACGGCTATTTCCGGCTGATCCGCGACAGCGAGATCGAGGTGATGGAAGAGGCGGAAGACCTGGTCCGCCTGTTCGAGACCGCGCTCAAAGCCAGGCGCCTCGGCTCGGTCATCCGCCTCGAAGTCAATGCCGAGATGCCGGAGGACCTGCTGGCCGAGATCATCGACGAGCTCGATGCCAGCCGCGAGGACGTGTTCCTGCTGGACGGCATCATCGGTCTCCCGGCCACTTCGAAGCTGATCATCGACGAGCGGCCGGACTTGAAGTTCCAGCCGTTCAACCCGCGCTTCCCGGAGCGGATCCGCGACATGAAGGGCGACTGCTTCGCCGCCATCCGCCAGAAGGACATCGTCGTCCATCACCCGTTCGAGAGCTTCGACGTCGTGGTGCAGTTCATCCTCCAGGCGGCGCGCGACCCGAACGTGGTCGCGATCAAGCAGACGCTCTACCGCACCTCGGAAGACTCGCCCATCGTCAAGGCGCTGATCGAGGCGGCGGAGGCCGGCAAGTCGGTCACCGCCCTGGTCGAGCTCAAAGCCCGCTTCGACGAGGCCGCCAACATCCGCTGGGCCCGCGACCTGGAGCGGGTCGGCGTGCAGGTGGTCTATGGCTTCGTGCAGCTGAAGACCCATGCCAAGGTCTCGATGGTGATGCGCCGCGAGGGCGCCAACTTGAGGACCTATGTGCATTACGGCACCGGCAACTACCACCCGATCACCGCCAAGGTCTATACCGACCTGAGCTTCTTCACGGCCGATCCAGGCCTGTGTCACGATGCCGCGCGCATCTTCAACTACATGACCGGCTATGCCCGTCCCGAGGGCACCGAGAAGGTCGCCTTCGCGCCGATGACCCTGCGTCCCACGCTGCTGAAGCTGATCGACGACGAGATCGAGCATGCCAAGGCGGGGCGCCCGGCGAACATCTGGGGCAAGGTCAACTCCCTGGTCGATCCCGGCATCATCGACGCGCTCTACAAGGCGAGTGGCTTCGGCGTGAAGGTGCACCTGGTGGTGCGCGGCATCTGCTGTCTCCGCCCCGGCGTGCCCGGCATGTCGGAGAATATCCGGGTGAAGAGCATCGTCGGGCGCTTCCTGGAGCATTCGCGCATCGTTTGCTTCGGCGCCGGCCATGCGCTGCCCTCGCGCAACGCCAAGGTCTTCATCTCCTCGGCCGACTGGATGCCGCGCAACCTCGACCGCCGACTCGAGCTGCTGGTCCCGATCGAGAACCCGACCGTGCACCAGCAGATCCTCGACCAGATCATGGTCGCGAACCTGAAGGACAATCTGCAAAGCTGGGAGATGGACCAGAGCGGCGAGTATCGCCGGCTGAGCCCGCCGGAAGGCAAGGAGGGCTTCAGTGCCCATACCTACTTCATGACCAATCCAAGCTTGTCAGGGCGCGGCTCCGCGCTTAAGAAGCAGAAGAAAGCACCAAAGCTCGACCTGCTGCAGAAGGCTTAAAGTTTGACTGCATCGCTTCGGAAAGCCGCGGCTGCTGCCCGGGCGGCGCGGCCCGGCCGCGTGGCCGTGATCGACATCGGCTCCAACTCGCTCCGACTCGTCGTCTTCGACAAGCGATCGCGCTGCCCCGTGCCGGTCTTCAACGAGAAGGCCCAGCCCGGGCTCGGCAAGGGCCTGGAGAAAACCGGCCAGCTCAATCCGGACGGCGTCAAGGCGGCCCTGGTCAACATCGCCCGCTTCGTCACCATGGCGGAGGCGATGGGGGTCGAGGAGATCGACATGCTGGCGACCGCGGCCGTGCGCGATGCCGGCGACGGCAAGGCCTTCACCGCCGAGATCGAGAAGAAGACCGGCCGCAAGGTCCGGATCGTCAGCGGCGAGGAAGAGGCGCGTCTTTCTGCGATGGGCGTCATTGCCGGCGTGCCGGAGGCCGATGGGCTGATGGGCGATCTCGGCGGCGGCAGCCTGGAGCTGGTTGCGATCAACAAGGGCAAGATCGGCCATCATGTGACCTTGCCGCTGGGGCCGCTGCGGCTGGTGGAAGCGACCGGCGGCGATCTCGACGCCGCGCAGAAGCTGATCGACAAGCAGCTGGAGAAGCTGGACTGGCTGGACGAGGTCAAGGGCAAGACGCTCTACCCGGTCGGCGGCACCTGGCGCGGCTTCGCCCGCATCCACATGGAGCAGAACGACTACCCGCTGCGGGTCATCCACGAATACCGGATGCAGCGCCGCGAAGCCGAGGACCTGGCCAAGCTCTTGAGCCGCCTCGGCAAGCGTTCGCTGGCCGACATCGCCGGCGTCTCGCGCCGCCGCATGGAGACTCTGCCCCTGGGCGTGCTGGTGCTCGAGCGCCTGCTGAAGCTGACCAAGCCCAGCCTCATTCTCTTCTCGGCCTATGGCCTGCGCGAAGGCTTCCTGTTCAGCCGCCTGGACGAGGAGGCGCAGAGCGCCGATCCGCTGCTGGTCGGCTGCGCCGATCTCGCCGGCGCGGAAGGGCGCTTCGGCCAGGTGATGGACCAGCTCGACGACTGGCTGCTGCCGCTGTTCCGGAGCGAAGGCCATGCCCGCGCGAGATTGCGCGAGGCGGCCTGCATCCTCTCCGACATCGCCTGGCGGGAGCACCCGGATTACCGCGCCGAGCACGCCTTCATGCGGGCGCTGCGCCTGCCGGTCGCCGGCATCACCCATGCGGAGCGCGTGACCCTGGCGCTGATCCTGGCGATCCGCTACGGCGGGTCGGCCGATGCGGCGGAGTTCGATCCGGTCCGGCATCTGCTGACCGAAGACGACATGGCCTTCGCCGCCCGGGTCGGCGCCACGATCCGGCTGGCCTATGCCTTGAGCGGCGGCACCGAGCATATGCTGGGCCTGACCTCGATCGAGAAATCCAGCGCGCGACTGACCCTGCATCTGCCGAAGGGCGGCGAGGCGCTGTTCGGCGAGGCGATCCAGCGCCGCCTCGATGCGGCGGGGCGCGCCTTCGGCCTGGCGACCGCGATCGCCTGATCCCTACTGCGGGTGCTCCGCGCGATAGACGGTCCAGGGCAGGCCGGAGAGTCCCCATTGCGGGAAGGAGGCCTCTTTCCGGTAGATCTTCGGGCAGCCGACGATCGAGGTGTCGAGCGTCTCCGGCATCTCGGCATCGAGTGAGCTCGAGAGCAGCCATTCCGGTTGCTTGGCGCAGATCTCCTGGGTCGGCACATAGGTGAGCGGCAGGTCGAAGCGCGCCGCGAAGAACTCGACGATCGGCCGGTTGCGGACGTCCTGATCCGAGGTGACCAGCACCGGCCCGGCGCCGGCGATCATCTTCATGACCGTGGCGGACTGATCGCGGCCGTCGCGCAGCAGCCGCGACACGTCAGCAAGATTGCCGATCGCGATCGCGAGCAGCAGCGCCGCGCCCAGCAATCGCAGGACCGCGCCACGGGCCCAGGCCGCGGCGAAGAGATCGGCCAGCACCAGCAGGAAGACCACCGCCGAGGCGAGGTAATAGCGCGGGAAATGGATGTTGGGCAGCCGCGCGATGAACATCGCCAGCGGCAGCACCACCAGGAAGATGAAGGTGAGTGCCGCGAAATTCGGCGACCGGCGGCGCGCCAAGAGCAGCCCGAGCGCGCAGACCCCCGCGCCGATCAGCAGCGCAACCCAGTCCGGCGCGGCATCGGGCAGGCCCAGCAGGAGATGCAGCATCCCGCCATAGCCGGCGACGAATCCCGCGGCGGTGAAGGGATCGGTGCCGGCGATGCGGTAGCCCTCGGCATGCAGCACCGCATAGGTGATGAGTGCCGCCACCGGGATCAGCAGCCTAACGGTCCAGGAGAAAGTGGCCTCGGTTGCCACGATCAGTCGGCGAAGGGCGGCGAAGTCCGGCTTGGCGGCGGGCCGGTTCATCCAGACGCTCCAGAGGATCAGGCCGCAGATGCCGCCGAGCGCGATCGGCTGGAACAGGACGGCGGCCAGGTTGACGAAACCCAGCCGGCGCCGGTCGCGGAGCGAGCCCGCCGTGGCGCTTTCGGTCAGCAGGATCGCCAGCAGGGTCATCAGGATGAGGCCGGCATAGCCGCGCGCCTCCGAGCCGTAGTTCACCATCGGATAGCTGACGGCGAAGAGGATCATCGCGCAGAACATGCCGGCAACACCCGTGCGGCACAGCGCCAGGCCGGCGGCGGCGACCGTGGCGACGCCGAGTGCGATCGAGAAGGCACGCTGCAGCAGGACCGGCGCATCGGCGCCGACGACCCAGAGCCAGAGCGTGTTGAGATAGTGGTTGTTGTCGACCGCGAGGCCCCAGAAAACGTCGTGGCGCGCCTTCACCTCGTCGATCAGCTTCAAGCTCCAGAGCTCGTCGAGCCAGAGATCGCCGTCGGCGCCGAGGATCCGCAGGATCAGTGCGGCGAGCAGGATCGCGCCGGCCGCGATCGCGATCCGCGTCGAAATCCGGAAGGGCAGGACGAAGCGAGAGTCGGCGGAACCAGCACTCTCGCTCAAGGGGTCAGACCTCGATGATCTTGACGCGCTTGCCGGCCGCCGTCAGGGCGAGCTTGCCGTGCTTGAGGTTCAAGGCCTCGGCGCCGAACAGCTCGCGGCGCCAGCCGCTCAGGGCCTGCACGTCGGCATTGTCGTCGGCGGCGATCAGCTCGAGGTCGCTGCTGTTGGCGACCAGCTTCTGCGCCACTTCATGCTGGTCGCAGCGGGTCTTCAGGAGCACGCGGAGGAGATCGATCAGCGGCCCCAGTCCCGGCGGCACTTCCGGCCGGGCCTCGAGCTTCGGGCATTCGCTCTCGGGCGTGTCGATGCCGCGCTTCACCGCCTCCAGGATCGCCTCGCCCATGCGGCCTTCGGCGAAGCTCTTGGAAAGCCCGCGGCAGCGCGAGAGCGCATCGGCATCGCGCGGCGGATGGGCGGCGATCTCGACCAGGGTCTCGTCCTTGAGGAGGCGGCTCCTGGGCACGTCGCGGGTCTGCGCCTCGCGCTCGCGCCAGGCGGCGATCTCGCGCAGGACCGCGAGGAAGCGCGGCTTGTCGGAGCGGGTCTTCAGGCGCATCCAGGATTTCATTGGATCGACGGTATAGGTCGAAGGCGATTCCAGGATCGCCATTTCGTCGGCCAGCCATTGCATGCGGCCGGTTGATTCCAGCTTCTTCTTCAGCTTCTCGTAGATCACCTGGAGGTGCGTCACGTCGTCGAGCGCATAGGCGATCTGCCGGTCGGTCAGCGGCCGCTGCGACCAGTCGGTGAAGCGGGAGAGCTTGTCCACGCGGGCATTGGCGAGCTTCCCGCAAAGCGTCTCGTAGCTGGCGGAGTCGCCGAAGCCGGCCGCCATCGCCATCACCTGGCTGTCGGCGATCGGGGCGGGGACTTCGCCCATCAGGTGGTAGAAGATTTCCAAGTCCTGCCGCGCGGCGTGGAAGACCTTCACCACGTTCCGGTTCTTCAGCAGCTCCAGCAGGGGGGCGAGGTCCAGGCCCTCGGCCAGGCTGTCGATGGCGGCGGCCTCATGCGGCGAAGCGACCTGGATCAGACAGAGCTGCGGCCAGAAGGTCTTGTCGCGCAGGAACTCGGTGTCGATGGTGATGTAAGGCTCTTTCACGAGCCGGCTGCAAAGCGCTGCCAGGCTTGCGGAATCGGCGATCAGGACCCCGCCGTGGGGCTTTTGCGATACGTTCATGGCGCAAGCTATAACCCCTTTTGGCGGGGGCTGAAAGCCGCCTGGGCGGATACCCGTCCTGCGGGCCGAAACCCTTGACAAAGCGCGGTTTCCCGTCTCTTTTGCGCCCCGATTCCAGCGATTTTCCCGTTCAGAAGGACTTCAGCCATGCATCCCTACCGCACCCATACCTGCGGCGCGCTCCGCGCCGCCGATTCGGGGTCCGTGGTGCGGGTCTCGGGCTGGGTCCATCGCAAGCGCGACCACGGCAACCTGGTCTTCATCGATCTGCGCGACCATTACGGCCTGATCCAGTGCGTGCTCGACATTTCGAGCCCGCTGTTCAAGGTGGTCGAGCCGACCAAGCTCGAGAGCGTCGTCACCATCACCGGCAAGGTGGTGAAGCGGACGGCCGAGACCATCAACCCCAAGCTCCCGACCGGCGAGATCGAGATCCAGGTCCAGGACTTCCAGCTGCAGTCGGCGGCGGACCAGCTGCCGATCCAGGTCAATAGCGACGAGGATGCCGGCGAGGAATTCCGCCTGCGCTACCGCTTCCTCGATCTCCGCCGCGAGCGGGTGCACAAGAACATCCTGCTGCGCGCCAACGTGATCGCCTCGATCCGCCGCCGCATGGTGGCTGCCGGCTTCACCGAGTTCCAAACCCCGATCCTGACCTCGTCCTCGCCGGAAGGGGCGCGCGACTATCTGGTGCCTTCGCGCAACCATCCGGGCAAGTTCTACGCCCTGCCGCAGGCACCGCAGCAGTTCAAGCAACTCCTCATGGTCGCGGGCTTCGACCGCTATTTCCAGATCGCGCCCTGCTTCCGCGACGAGGACGGCCGCGCGGACCGCTCACCCGGCGAGTTCTACCAGCTCGATTTCGAGATGAGCTACGTGACGCAGGACGACGTCTTCAACACCATCGAGCCGGTGCTGCATGCGGTGTTCGAGGAATTCGCCGGCGACCGCACCGTCTCGCCGCTGCCGTTCCGCCGCATTCCCTTCGTGGAATCCATGCTGCGCTACGGCTCGGACAAGCCGGATCTCCGCAACCCGATCCTGATCTCGGACGTCTCCGAAGTCTTCCGCGGCTCCGGCTTCGGCATCTTCGCGAAGGCGGTCGAGGGCGGCTCGGTGGTGCGCGCGGTTCCCGCGCCGGGTGCGGGCGGAAAGCCGCGCTCCTTCTTCGACAAGTTCAACGACTGGGCCAAGGAGCAGGGGGCCGCGGGCCTCGGCTACGTGATCTTCGAGGCCGGCGGCGGCAAGGGCCCGATCGCCAAGAACCTCGACGAGGCGCGGATCGCCCAGCTCAAACAAGCGACCGGCTGCAAGGACGGCGATGCGGTGTTCTTCGCCTGCGACAAGAAGGCGGTGGCCGAGAAGTTCGCCGGCGCGGTCCGCACCAAGCTCGGCGAGGACCTGGCGCTGATCAACGCCAAGCATTTCGAGTTCTGCTGGATCGTCGACTTCCCGATGTACGAGTATAACGAGGACCTGAAGAAGATCGACTTCAGCCACAATCCCTTCTCGATGCCGCAGGGCGGGCTGAAGGCGCTGAACGAGCAGGACCCGCTCACCATCAACGCCTATCAGTACGACATCGTCTGCAACGGCGTGGAGCTCTCGTCGGGCGCGATCCGGAACCATCTGCCGGAGATCATGTACAAGGCCTTCGAGATCGCCGGCTATCCCGCCAGCGAAGTGGAGAACAAGTTCGGCGGCATGCTGAACGCGTTCAAGTTCGGCGCACCCCCGCATGGCGGCTCGGCGCCGGGCATCGACCGCATCGTCATGCTGTTGGCCGAAGAGAAGAACATCCGTGAAGTGATCGCCTTCCCCTTGAACCAGCGCGCGGAAGACCTGCTGATGCAGGCGCCGGCGGAGGTGCCGTCCGCTCGGCTCAAGGAGCTCCACCTGAAGCTCGATTTGCCTTTGGTTAAAAAGTAAGACAGACTCCGGCTTCCTCGAGCGGCCGACAAGAGCCGCCGGGCACTGGGATCGGCTTTCTGGCGGATCAACGGCGACAGACAGGATCGATGTCGAATCCTTTCGACGACGGCTTCACAATGCCCGCCGAGTGGGCGAACCACGCGCGCTGCTGGATGGCCTGGCCGGCCCGGGACGAAGCCTGGGGCGACCATATCGAGGCTGCGCGCGAGGCGGCGGCGGAGATCGCCAACACCGTCGCGCAGTTCGAGCCGGTCAGCATGGTGGTGAAGCCGAAGAACGTGGCCGAGGTCTCGCTGCTGACCAAGACCGGCGTCAGCCAGGTCTCGGTGCCGCATGACGATTGCTGGATCCGCGACATGGGTCCGGTCTTCGTCACCAGCGCCGAGAAGCAGGTCGCCGGCATCGACTGGAACTTCAACGGCTGGGGCCATCGCTATCCGGAATACGACCGCGACAACGCGGTTGCCGAGCAGATCCTCGAGAGCCTGACGATGCGCCGCTATGACGGCGACCTGGTGCTGGAAGGCGGCGCGCTGCATGTCGATGGCGCGGGCACCCTGCTGGTGACCGAGGCGGTGCTGCTGAATCCCAACCGCAACCCGGACAAGACCCGCGAGCAGATCGAGGAGTCACTGATCCGTCATCTCGGCGTGAAGCAGGTGATCTGGCTTGGCGAGGGACTGCAGGACGATTTCGGCGGCGGGCATGTGCAGAATCTCGCGCGCTTCGTGAAGCCGGGCACGGTGCTGGCGCTCACTTGCAGCGACAGCGCCGACCCCAATCATCGGGTCCTTGCCGACAATCTGGCGCGATTGAAGGCCGCGAAGGACGCGGCGGGCCGCGACCTCGAGATCATCGAGATCGAGCAGCCGCGGCCGCAATTCGACGCCGAAGGCCGGCGGCTGGCGCTCTCCTATGTGAACTTCTACCTGCCGAACGACGCCGTCATCCTGCCCGCCTATGAGGACGGGGCGGCGGACAAGAAGGCCTATGACACCATCGCCAAGCTCTTCCCCAAGCGCGAGGTGGTTCAAGTCCCGGTGATCGAGCTGGCCTATGGCGGCGGCGGGATTCATTCGATCTGCCTGCCGCAGCCGGCCGGGAACGCAGCCTCGGCCTAGGGGAAACCTTTAGGGAAAACTCTGCGTGGCGCTGCCTTCGGCGAGCGTGTCGCCGTTGGCGTCCAGGGCCTCGACCAGGAATTCGTATTCATGCGAGCCCGAGGGCGGACAGGGGCCGTTATAGCCGTCGGTCAGCGCGCCCGCCGGAATGACGCCGGAGGCATCGGCGGCGACCGTGCCGCCGCCATGCCGCCAGCTCCGCTTGTCGTTGTCGCGGAGCCGCACCTTGAACTGCGTGGTGCCGGCCGGCGCATTGCCGATCTTCAGCTCCGGCGATTTCCGGGAGCACTTGTCAGCCGAGCCGAACTTGAAGGAGACGGTCAGATCGTCCGCAGCGGCGCCCGCCGCGGGCAGGAGAAGGGCGGCCAGCAGGATGGCCCCGGAACGCGATATCGATAGCATGTTCGCTCCCTCGGTCGTCGTCCCCGCCAGCACGCTAGGACCGGGTGCCGCAAAGCACAAGCGTGGGCGGCTTTCCCTTCGAAGTGTGATGGGCGTATCATTCGGGCGGTCTTGCAACCAGCCGGGGGGCTCGTTCATGCAGGAACACGACGAGATGCAGGGGGTGTTGCTGAACCTCCTGGCCCAGGTCCAACGCAACCTTTCGCCCGAGCAGATGGACGAGGTCGATCGCCTCGTCACCGCCGGCAGCCACGCCCAGGCCGTGGAGACGGTCTGCCGCTTCTCCCATGACGGACGGCATCCCTTGCCCATGCATACCCGGGCGATGGTGTTCAAGCTGGCCGACCGGCTCGGGATGGATCCGGCGCGGCTCGGGTTGATGGATTAGTTGGCGCCGGCGACGATGCCGGCTTGCACTTCGGCGATCGCCTGATCGACCAGGCCGATCGCTTTCACACGATGGCCGGCCTTGTCGGGCTGGGCGGTCTCCAGCTCGGCCTTGGAATTACGCAGGGCCTTCAGCGCCGCCTGCATATGCGGCTGTGCAGCCAGCGCGAAACCGGCGGCGAATGATGCCGCCATCCCGACGCCGGCACCGATAAGCATGAGACGCGTGGACTTGGTCATGGCGGGCTCCCCGTTGCTCTGAGCGACGCACGTATCTTAGCGGGCTTCTTCAGCCGATGGATGTCAAGGAGCCGTGAAATTTGTAACGGACTGTGTCAGGCCGCCCGCTGCGCGCTGCCCGCGGGCGCTTCGCCGGCGGTGGTGGTGCGGTAGAGCAGGCGCCGATGGCCGTCATAATCGTTGACCGCGAGATGCATCAGGCAGCGGTTGTCCCACATGGTGAGGGTCTTCGGCGACCAGCGGAAGCGGCAGCAGAACTCTGCCCGCACATTATGCTGATGCAGATAGTCGAGGATGGGTTTGGATTCCGCTTGCGTCATGCCTTCGAAGCGCTGGGTGTAGACCGGGTTGACGAAGAGCGCCTTGCGGCCGGTGACGGGATGCACGCGCACCACCGGGTGCAGCACCTCGCGGTCGGCGCTGGGATCGTTGCGCACCATCTGGATCGACTTCGAGACCGGCACGTCGGGGTTGGGGCCGATCGTGCCATGCGGCCAGCCGGTATGGACCGCGCGCAAGGGATCGAGCAGCGCCTTCATTCCGTCGGAGAGCGCCGCATAGGCGAGATATTGGCTGGCCCAGATCGTGTCGCCGCCGACCGGCGGGATCTCGACCGAATAGAGCAGGGTCGCCGCGGGCGGCTCGGCCAGGAAGGAGAAGTCGCTGTGCCAGGTGCCGCCGAAGGTGGAGATCTTCTGCTCCGACGCTTCCTTCAGCACGGCGATGACGTCGGGATGCGAGGCGACGCCCTGCACATAGGGCACGCGCAGCACGCTGCCGAACTTCCGCGTGACGGCGAGCTGGTCGTCGAGCGACAGGTCCTGGTCGCGGATGAACAGCACCGAATGCCGGGTGAAAGCCTGCTGGATTTCGGAGATCTCGCCGGCGCCGGCGGTCCGGAGGTCGACGCCGCGGATCTCGGCGCCGAGGTCGGGGGTGACGGGGGTGATGTTCATGGGTTTGCTCGCATTGGATCTTTCTGATGCGTCCATTCTGGCAAACACCACGGCTGCATCAACCCCCTCCCTAGCCCTCCCCCGATCTCGGGGGAGGGAGTCTTTGCCGCAAAAGAAGAGCCCCCCTCTTTGCAGAGGGAGGCAGTTTCAGGGACGCGAGGGAGAGGCTTTGATCAGGCGGCGCGGGTGGTGCCGCTCCAGCGGCCGATTTCGCGGTCGATGCGGGCGGCGAGTTGCGGCGTGACCGGGGTGAGCGGCAGACGGACTTCCGGGCTGTCGATCAGACCCTGGCGGTAGAGCCAGTATTTGACCGGCGCCGGACTCGGCTCGGTGAACAGCAGCCGCGGCAGGTCGGAGAGGTCGTGCCAGAGCTTGAGTGCCGTCCGGGTGTCGCCGTCGTCGCGATGCGCGGCGTGGATCGCTGCGAAGCGCTCGGTCTCGACATGAGCGGACGCCAGGATGCCGCCGTCGGCGCCCTGGGCGAGTGCCACGTGGAATTGCGCATCCTCGCCGCACATGACCGCGAACCCCGCGGGCTTGCGGCGGATCAGGTCAAGACTCTGCGCCGGATCGGTGCAGCAATCCTTGATGCCGATGATGGTCGGGATCTCGGCTAGGCGCAGCAAGGTGTCGTTGGCGAGATTGACGCCGGTGCGATAGGGGATGTTGTAGATCATCACCGGCCGTTCCGCCGCCTCGGCCAACGCGGCGAAATGCTGGTAGAGACCCTCCTGCGAGGGCCGCACATAGGACGGGCAGGAGATCAGATAGCCCGCGACCGGCCAGTGTCCGATGCGGCGTAACTGCAGCTCCAGCTTGCGGGTGTCGCTGCCGGAGAGGCCGAGATAGATCGGCAACAGGTCGCCCAACTCGTCGGCGGCGATGGCGGCAAGGCGCTCCATCTCGCGCTCGTCCAAGAGCGGGCCCTCGCCGGTGGTGGCGGCCACCACCAGCCCGTCGACCGGACGGGCGGAGACGTGGCGCAGCAGGCGTTTCAGCGATACTTCATCGAGCGCGCCGTCCTTCATCGGCGTGACCAGCGGCAACCAGACGCCGCGGATTTCCGAGCGGGTGGAATCCGAAACCACCCGCTGGCTACTGGGTGGGATCTCGATTGCTGTGTTCTGGTCTCGCATGGCGCTCTCCTCGGTTTGGGTCTGGTCGAACCGCCGGGAGAGTGGGGCAAACAAAAACCCCGCTCGATCCGGCGGGGTTCTCACTGGTCCTGCTATGTCTGCGTTTTTAGCGCAGGCAGCATCCAGCGGCCCCCGGGGAGGGTCGCTTTTGCCACATAACGCAGGTGTGCCGCAGATCGCTCATGGCCCCAGTATCGGGGCGCTGCGACATTCTGTCAAGGAAGCTGCCCGAAATTTCGGGGGAATTGCGGCGAGGCCGGGATCACCTCACGGAAACTTTGCTCGGCGCGGGCGGTTCTTTCCGCTTTGATCGGATCTTCATCGGGTCCGCTTTGATCGGATCTTCATCGGGGAGGCCATGATGCGTGGGACGATCCTTGCGGCCTTGGCGGCTTTGCTCGTTGCCCAACCTGCAGCAGCCGAGAGCATCAATGCCGGCGGCCGCGATTCCAGCGCGACCCGGCCCTTCGCGGTCAATGCGGTCGCCGAGTTCGACACGCCCTGGGCGATCTCCTTCCTGCCCGATGGGCGGATGCTGGTCACCGAGAAGCCGGGCCGGATCTTCCTGGTGACTCAAAGCGGCGAGAAGACCCCGATCAGCGGCCTGCCCGAGGTCGTAGCCGCCGGCCAGATCGGCCTGCTCGACATCGCGGCGGCGCCGGATTTCGCGGCGAGCCGGCGGATCTACTTCACCTATACCGAGGAGGCCGAGGGTGACACCCGCCTGGTGCTGGCGCGCGCGACCTTGGCTGGCGCGCAGCTCTCCGACGTGGATGCGATCTGGCGCCAGACGCCGGTCGGCGGGCGCGGCCATCCGGGCGGCATCATCGCCTTCGACCCCGCGGGCCGCCATCTCTTCCTCACCGTCGGCGAGCGCCAGCTGGGGAAGCCCGCGCAGGACCCGCAGCAGGCGCGCGGCAAGCTGCTGCGTCTCAATCTCGACGGCTCGACGCCGGCGGACAATCCGAATGCCGCGCAGGGCGGCGTGCCGGCCCAGACCTGGACGCTCGGACACCGCAATCCTTATGGCCTCGCTTTCGCGCCCGATGGGAAGCTGTGGCTGCATGAGATGGGCCCGCGCGGCGGCGATGAGTTCAACTTGATCGAGGCCGGCAAGAACTACGGCTGGCCGATCGTCTCCAACGGCGACAACTACGACGGCTCGAAGATCCCGCGCCACGCGACCCGGCCGGAATTCGCGGCGCCCTTGCTGTACTGGAATCCGATCATCGCGCCGGCCGGGCTCGTCTTCTACGAAGGCGAGATGTTCCCGGATTGGCGCGGCTCCGCCCTGATCGGCGGTCTCGGCGTCGGCGCCCTGCTGCGCATCGCCTTCGCGGATGGCCAGCCGGACGAGGCGGAGCGCTGGGACATGGGTGCCAGGATCCGCGATGTCGCCATCGGCCCCGATGGCGCGCTCTGGATCATTGAAGACGACAATCCCGGCCGGTTGCTGCGGCTGACGCCAACGAAGTGACCAATACTACTCCGGATTGTGCGCGCGGAAGCCGCGAGATAGGATCGATCCGGGCTGTTGCGGGAATCATCCCGCGTCGCCCGTTGGGATCCGGTGATGGAAAGCTTCGTCATTACTTGCGGCAGCTTGTGGCTGGCGATAGCGGTTCTCACCGGCTGGATCGCCAGCCGCAAGGGGATGAGCGGTCCGCTCTATTTCCTGTTCGGCATCATGGCCGGGGGCATGCTGTTTGCCTTGGTCGGGGTGGTGGGCGGTGTGGCGGGTGGCGCCTTTGCCCTGCTGTTCACCCTGTTCCAGCCGAACGCCGCCTGAATCAGCCGCCATCCTCCTGACAAATCCTGTCACGCTGCTGCTGTAGGCTCGCCGTCTTTGCAGTCAGGGGAAGTCTAATGACCGAACGCATGCTCTATGTCGGGCCGCTCAGCTTGTTCTCGCGCAAGGTGGAGATCGCGCTCCGCGAGAAGGGCCTGCTCTATGCGCGCGAACTGGTGCCGTTCACGCAGGCGAAGGGCTACAGCCCGAAGCATCCGGCGGTCGCCGCGGCCAACCCGCTGAAGAAGGTGCCGGTGCTGGTCGAGGGCGACCTCACGCTGTTCGATTCCACGGTGATCCTGGAATATCTCGAGGACGCCTATCCGGAGCCGCCGCTCTATCCCAAGGGTGCGAAGGCGCGGGCGAAATGCCGACTGGTGGAGCTCGAAGCCGACGAGATCCTGTTCGCGCCGGTGCGCAACCTGCTCTATCGCACCGAGCCGCCGCTCGCCGACGGCGCCCGCCAGGCGGCGCGGGAAGAGGCGGGGATCCAGGCCGATGCCGAAATCGACCGGCAATTCGCCGGACTGGATCAAAGGCTGGCGGCGCGCGACTATTTCTGCGGTGCGTTCAGCGCCGCCGACATCGGCATGTTCATGACCGTGCTGTTCACCCAGCGCCTCAAGGGCCCGCGCGTTTCCGGCCATCCGCGGCTCGCGTCCTGGTATGGGCTGATGCTGAACCGGCCGTCCTGCGCCAAGGCCGCGGAGGAGATCGCCGCGGCGGATCGGGAATTGTCGCCGGACCTGAGGTAACGCCCCGGCTACTCCGCAGCCGTCATCGCTTCTTCATCGGCGAGCTTGGCGATAGTGCCATGACCGATGCCGTCCTCGATGAAGCCGCCCGACTGGCGGTGCCAGAGGCGGGCATAGGCGCCGTTCTTCTGCAGCAGCTCGGCATGGGTGCCGGCTTCGACGATGCGGCCCTGGTCCAAAACGATCAGGCGGTCCATCCGCGCGATGGTGGAGAGGCGGTGGGCGATGGCGATCACCGTGCGGCCTTCCATCAGTCCCGCGAGCTGTTCCTGGATCGCGGCCTCGACCTCGCTGTCGAGGGCGGAGGTCGCTTCGTCCAGCACCAAGATCGGCGCGTTCTTCAGGATCACCCGGGCGATGGCGATCCGCTGGCGCTGGCCGCCGGAGAGTTTCACGCCGCGCTCGCCGACATGGGCTTCGAAAGCCTTGCGGCCCTGCCAGTCTTCCAGCTTCTCGATGAAGTCCAGCGCATGCGACTGCCGCGCGGCCTCGATCACCTCGGCCTCGGTCGCCGAGGGGCGGCCGTAGCGGATGTTGTCCAGGATCGAGCGGTGCAGCAGCGAGGTGTCCTGCGTCACCACCGCGATCTTGGCGCGGAGACTTTCTTGCGTGACGCCCGCGATGTCCTGGCCGTCGATCCGGATGCGGCCTTCCTCGACGTTGTAGAAACGGAGCAGCAGGTTCACCAGCGTGGACTTGCCGGCGCCGGACGGCCCGACCAGGCCGACCCGCTCGCCCGGCTTGATAACGAGATCGATGCCCTTCAGCAGGCCGCGCTTGGTGCCGTAGCCGAAGCGCACCTGCTCGAAGCGGACCTCGCCCTGGCTGACCTTGAGCGCGCTGGCGCTGTCGGGATCGGCCATCTGGCGCGGCACGGCGATCGATTTCATGCCGTCCTGCACCACGCCGACATTCTCGAAGATCGCCGTCACGTTCTGCGCCACCCAGCCGGCGATGTTGGAGATCTGCCAGGTCAAGGGCAAGGCCATGGCGACCGCGCCGACGTCGATCGCGCCCTGGACCCAGAGCCGGATCGCGATCGTGCCGGTGCCGACCACCATGAGCGCGTTCAAGGTCACGAGCGTCAGCGAGAAGCGGGTGATCATCCGCTGCTGGCGGTGGAAGGCTTCGGTATGCTCGTCGACCGCGGCCTGAACGAAGGCATCTTCGTCGCGTGGCCGGGCAAACAGCTTCACGGTCAGGATGTTGGTGTAGCTGTCGACGATCCGTCCGGTCAGCGCCGAGCGCACCTCCGACATCTCGCGCGAGCGTTCGCGCAGCCGCGGCACGAAATAGCGCAGCATGCAGGCATAGGCGACGAACCAGCAGGCCATCGGGATGGCGAGCCGGAGATCGTTCGATGCGGTCAGGAAGATGGCGCTGCCGCCATAGACGAAGATGTACCAGACCGCGTTGGTGCCGGCGACGACCGACTCCCGCAAGGCCGGACCGGTCTGCATCACCCGGTTGGCGATGCGGCCGGCGAAATCGTTCTGGAAGAAGGTCCAGCTCTGCCGCACCACATGCCAATGGCTCTGCCAGCGGATCACGTTGGTGAGGCCGGGGGCGATCGCCTGGTTGGTGAGGAGATTCTGCAGCAGCAGCACGGCCGGTCGCGCGATCAGCAGCACGCAGGCCATCAGGATCAGTTGGTGCCAGTGGTCGCGCAGCATCTCCTCCGGCGACATGGTGGAGATGAGTTTCACCAGCCGGCCGATGAAGACCGGGATCGTGGTGTCCAATGCCGCGACCATGAAGCCGACGATGAACAGCGCCACCACCAGCCCCTTCGCCTGCTTGGCGAAATGCCAATAGAAGGCGCCGAGCCCGTCGGGCGGCACCGCGTCGGGCGGCAGCTTGGTCGGCTGTAACAGGCTTTCGAAGAAACGGAATACGGCCATTGGCCTGATTTCAATAAGGGTTGCGGGCAGGCGAAGTTTCATGGCGCTGCAACCGGTCGGTTGCAGCGGTGGAAATCGTTCTACGGCGCGAGGGCCAGAGACTACGCGCTTTCCCGAGTCGCCAGGGTTGCGGAAGACGCGGGGTGGGGGTGCAGCCAGCGGGACGGTTGGTGATGGTTTTCGGCCGAGAGGGTTGATCGCGCAGAGTTAATCCGCGACCGGGTCCAACACCGCGGTTGCCGCAATGGGCGCGCTGTCCTTCTTTTCCGAGCGCATGTGCTTGGCCAGGTAGTCGATGAAGGCACGCAGCGACGGCAGCATCCCGCGTTGGCTCAGATAGACTGCCTGGACCGTGGCGGAAGGCTTGCTCCATTCCGGCAAGAGCGGTGTGAAGCAGCCGGTCTTGATCTCCTCGCGGCAATAGAGCTCGGGCAGGAAGGAAAGGCCGATGTGATTGAGCACGGCGTCGCGCAGCACCGCGAAATGATCGGCGGCGAGGCGTGGCGTCAGAACCAAGTCATGCGTCTCGCCGCGCTGGTTCTCCAGCCGCCAGCGCACCAGGCCGTCGGTATTGGCCATACCGACGATCGGCAGCGTCTCGAGGTCGCTGGGCTGCTTCGGCTTGGCATGGCGCTTCAGGAAACGCGGGGTTGCAACCAGGCTGGCATCGGCGACGCCGAAGCGGCGGGTGACCAGATGCGGGTCCTCGTCACCGGGCCTGCGCACCCGAAGCGCCAGGTCGAAGCCGTCCTCGGCGAGATCGACGCGCCGGCTGGTGACGATCAGGTTCAGGCGGATCTTCGGATATTTGGCGAGGAAGCCCGGGATGATCGGGGAGAGGTCGCGGTCGGCGATGCCGAGCGGGGCCGCGACCTTGAGGAGGCCGCTGGGTTCGCTCTTCAGGCTCTCCGCGGCGTCCTCGGCGGCGTCGGCGGAAACCAGCAGGTCGCGGCAATGCTGGTAGTACATCCGCCCGGCCTCGGTCAGGGTGACGCTGCGGGTGGTGCGGTTCAGCAGCCGCATGCCGAGCCGGGCCTCGAGCTGGGCGATGTGGCGGGAGAGCCGGGATTTCGGGATCCTGAGCGCGCCCGCGGCCGCGGAAAACCCGCCATGCTCCACCACCTTGGCGAAGAAATAGAGCTCGTTGAGGTCGCGCATCTGGCCGAGTTCCCGGGCGATTGTCCCATGGATGGAACAATGCGTTCCGATCCCACCGGCTAATTCTAAGCCCCTCCCGAGGCTATCTCCAAGTCACGGCGGATGGCCGCCTCTGGACCCTGAAGGGGGAGAAGAACCATGAAGATTCTGCATCTGGATTCGAGCGTGCTCGACGAGAACTCGGCGTCGCGGGCGCTGACCGCGAAGGTTGCCGCGGCCTGGAAGAGCGCAAATCCCCAGGCCGTGGTCCGGCACCGCGATCTCGGCGCGCAGGCGCCGCAGCATCTTTCGCCGAGCTATTTCGCGATCGGCGCTACGCCGGAGGACCAGCGCTCGGCGCAGCAGGTCTCGGAGCTGAAGCTCTCGGATGCGCTGATCGAGGAGTTCCTGGCGGCGGATGGGCTGATCATCGGCGCGCCACTCTACAACTTCACCATTCCTTCCGGGCTCAAGGCCTGGTTCGACCGCGTCCTGGTCGCCGGCAAGACCTTCAAATATTCGGCGGAAGGCCCGGTGGGCCTGGCCGGCGAAAAGAAGGTGGTGATCGTCGCGACCTCCGGCGGCAAGTATGAGGGCACCCCGGTCGATGCAGCGCATGTCGGTCATCTCACGACCGTGCTCGGCTTCGTCGGGATCAAGGACGTCACCGTGGTGCGCGCGGCGGGCCTCAACATGGGGCCGGAAAGCCGCGCGGCGGCGGTGGCTGCGGCAGAAGCGCAGATCGCGGCGCTGTTCGCCGGCGAACCGGCGACGGTCGCGGCCTAATCTTCTCTCAGGTCATGCGCGCCCCCGGACTTGATCCGGGGGTGACCCACGCATCTCTCTCCGAGTGTCACGCGGAATGAGATTGCCGGGTCCACGGAAGCGAATGTCCGCATTCGCGGACCGGGCCCGGCAATGACGAATCAAGGCTCAACCCGCCGCGAACACCCTTGCGCCCGAGAACGTCAGCGACACCTCGGTGCCCGGCGTCAGCAGCAGTTGGCGCGCAGTGTCGTGGGGCAGGTCCGCCTCGATTTGGGTCTTGGTGTCTCTGCGCTGCAATTCCACCCGGATGCCGGGGCCGGCGGTGAAGACGTGGCGGATGATCGCCGGCAAGCCCGGCTCGTCCGGCGCGCGCAAGGTGATGTCGTGCGGGCGGACGTAAGCGAGACCGGGGAGATCGCGGGCCGAGGGGAATTCCGGCGCGGCGACGACCAGCGGCCCGACGCGAGCATGGCCTTCCTGGATGCGGCAGTCGAAGCGATTCACGTTGCCCATGAACTCGTAGACGAAAGCGGTCTCCGGGCGGTGATAGACGTCGTCCGGCGTGCCGACCTGCTCGATCTTGCCCTCGCTCATCACGGCGACGCGGTCGGCGAGCTCGAGCGCTTCCTCCTGGTCGTGGGTGACGAAGACGCTGGTGAGATTCATCTCGTCATGCAGGCGGCGCAGCCAGCGGCGCAGCTCCTTGCGCACCTTCGCGTCCAGGGCGCCGAATGGCTCGTCCAGCAGCAGCACCGAAGGCTCGATGGCGAGCGCGCGCGCCAGGGCGACGCGCTGGCGCTGACCGCCGGAGAGCTGGCTCGGGAAACGCTGGCCCATATGCTCGAGCTGCACCAGGTGAAGCAACTCGTCGACACGTCGCTTGATCTCGGTCGGGTTCGGGCGCGTCTCGGCCGGGCGCACCTTCAGGCCGAAGGCGACATTCTCCGAGACCGTCATGTGGCGGAACAGGGCGTAATGCTGGAACACGAAGCCGACCTTGCGCTCGCGCAAGGCGACGCCGCTCACATCCGCTGCGTCAAAGCGGATCTCGCCGCCGTCCTGGTTGTCGAGCCCGGCCATGATGCGGAGCAGGGTGGTCTTGCCGGAACCCGAAGGCCCGAGCAAGGCCATGAACTCGCCGCGCTCGATCGTGAGGCTTACGCCCTTGAGGGCCTGGAAATTGTTGAAGGTCTTGGTGATGTTGCGGGCTTCGAGACTCATCTGTCTCTTCTCCTAATGGCCGCGCGAGAGGCGCTGACCCATGCGCCATTCAAGGATGCTCTTGCCGACCAGGGTCACCAGGGCAAGCAGGGCCAGCAGGCTGGCGACGGCGAAGGCACCGACGAAGTCGTATTCGTTGTAAAGAATCTCGACATGCAGCGGCATGGTGTTGGTCTGGCCGCGGATATGCCCGGAGACCACCGAGACCGCGCCGAACTCGCCCATGGCGCGCGCATTGCACAGCAGCACGCCGTAGAGCAGGCCCCAGGCGACGTTGGGCAGGGTCACGCGGAAGAAAGTCTGGAAGCCGTTGGCGCCGAGCGAGGTCGCCGCTTCCTCCTCCTCGGTGCCTTGCTCCTGCATCAGCGGGATCAACTCGCGGGCGACGAAGGGGAAGGTGACGAAGATCGTCGCCAGCACCAGCCCGGCCACGGTGAAGATCACCTTGATCCCCATCGCCGCCAGGGTCGGCCCGAACCAGCCATGGGCGCCATAGAGCAGCACGTAGATCAGGCCCGAGATCACCGGCGAGACTGAGAAGGGGAGGTCGATAAAAGTAATCAGCAGGCTCTTGCCGCGGAACTCGAACTTGGCGATCGCCCAGGCGGCGCAGAGGCCGAAGACCAGGTTCAGGGGCACGGCGATGCCGGCGACGATCAGGGTCAGGCGGATCGCCGACCAGGCGTCCCGGTTGGCGACAGCCGAGAGGTATTTGCCGATGCCATCGCGCAAGGCTTCGACGAAGACCGCCACCAAAGGCAACACCAGCATCAACGCCATGAAGGCCAGCGCGGCGCCGATCAGCAGGATCTTCGCCCAAACGGGATCGGCGGTGCCGGTGTTGACCGGCCGCGGCGCCCCCACCTTGCTCGGGCTGACGCGGCTCGCGGGCTGGATCTCGGTCGCCATGGCGACGCTGGCTTCGGCGTTCATCCGCGATCCTCATGGCGCCGCGCCCATCGCTGCAGCAGGTTGATCACCAGCAGCATGATGAAGGAGGCGATCAGCATCACCACGGCGATCGCGGCGGCGCCGGCATAGTCGTATTGCTCGAGCTTGGTCACGATCAGCAGCGGCGCGATCTCGGACTTCATCGGCATGTTGCCGGCGATGAAGATGACCGAGCCGTATTCGCCGACCGCGCGGGCAAAGGCGAGTGCGAGCCCGGTGAGCAACGCCGGGAAGATCGAGGGCAGGATCACCATGCGGAAATTCTGCCAGCGGGTGGCACCAAGGCTGGCCGCCGCGTCCTCGACCTCGCGGTCGAGGTCGAGCAGCACCGGCTGCACCGTGCGCACGACGAAGGGCAGGCCAATGAAGATCAGCGCGATGACGATGCCGACCGGCGTGAAGGCGACCTTGATGCCGAGCGGCGCCAGTAGGCTGCCGGTCCAGCCGTTGGGCGCATAGAGCGAGGTCAAGGCGATGCCGGCGACGGCGGTCGGCAGCGCGAAGGGCAAATCGACCAGCGCATCGACCACGCGCTTCAGCGGGAACTCATAGCGCGCCAGCACCCAGGCAACGATCAGGCCGAAGGCGCAGTTCACCAGCGCGGCGATCGCCGAGGCGCCGAACGAGAGTTTCAGCGAGGCAATGACGCGGGGCGCCGTAACCGCCTTCCAGAATCCGTCCAGGCCGAGTTCGGTCGGGCGCAGCAGCAAGGCCGCCAAGGGCAGCAGGACGATGATGCTCAAATAGACCAAGCTGTAGCCGAGCGTGAGGTTGAAGCCCGGCAGCACGCTGGGTCGCTTCCAGGCAAAGGTGCGGGCAGCAATTGCCGTCATCCGGCTTCGGCCTCCAGCCGTCAAATCACATTAACTCTAGTAAATGAGTAGTATTAGCGAAACCGGTGAGAGATAATCATATGCCGGCGCCCTCGACAAGTTCCGTGGTGCCTTTGACCATGACGTCGGCCAGGCTGGTGTTGTCGAGGATTCTTGCAGTTGAATCACGGACTTGCAGCATGACCCGGCGGATTTCGCAGGTCTGCTCGTTCTCGCAGTCGTCACAGCGGCGGTAGGCGGTGCGGCTGGCGCAGGGGAGTTGGGCCAAGGGTCCATCGATGATCCGGATCACCTGGCCGAAGTAGATCTTGTCCGGGGTCTTGGCCAGGGCATAGCCGCCCTTCTTGCCGCGGTAGGAATGGACCAAGCCATGGCGCTTCAAGTCCAGGAGGATCAACTCGAGGAACTTCTTCGGGACCGATTGCTGGTCGGCGATTTCCGAGATGAAGACGGGATTTTCCGGCTGCGCCTGGGCCAGATAAAGCAGGGCGCGCATGGCATACTTGGCTTTTTGGGAGAGCATCTCAATATTCTCTAGTAATTCTATAGAGTATAAATGTAACGACTCCGAATCGTCAAGGTCAGGAGCGCCTTGCGGCCGCCAAAATCGGCTGTTACGAGGCCATGTTCACGTGAAGAGACAGCCGATTCTCGATGTTCTCCCTTAAATCCGTCGCCACGGTCGGCGGCCTGACCCTGGCGAGCCGCGCCTTGGGCTTCCTGCGCGAGGTGCTGATCGCCCGCCTGCTGGGGACGAGCCCGGTTGCCGAAGCCTTCTTCGTGGCGATGCGGCTGCCGAACCTGTTCCGCCAGCTCTTCGCCGAGGGCGCCTTCAACTCGGCCTTCGTGCCGATGTTCGCCCGGCAGCTCGAGGAGGGCGGCGCGGTGGCGGCCAAGCGCTTTGCCGAACATGTGCTCAGCGTGCTGCTGATGGTGCTGCTGCTGGTGACCATGGTCGCCGAACTCACCATGCCCTGGCTGATCCATGTCTTCGCGCCGGGCTTCGACGGGTATCCGGAGAAGTTCCAGCTGGCGGTGCTGTTCACGCAGATCACCTTTCCCTATCTCGTCTTCATGTCGCTGGGCGCCCTTCAGGGTGGAATCCTGAACGCCTTCGGCAAGTTCGCCAACGCGGCGGCGGCGCCGATCCTGCTCAACGTGGTGATGATCGTCGTGCTGTTCGGTGTGGTGCCCTATACCGGACATGCGGGCGAGGTCTTGAGCATCGCCGTCACGGTCGCCGGCGTGTTCCAGTTCCTTTGGCTGGCGATCTCCTGCCGGCGGGCGGGGATGAACCTCTATCTCCCCATTCCGCGCTTCGGCCCCGACGTGAAGCGGATGCTGGTGCTGATGGTGCCGGGGCTGATCGGCGGCGGGGTCAACCAGATCAACCTCACCGTCGCCACCATCCTCGCGACCCTGCAGCCCCAGGCGGTCGGCTATCTCTATTATTCGGACCGGCTCTATCAGTTGCCGCTGGCCCTGATCGGCTCGGCGATCGGCGTGGTGCTGCTGCCGTCCTTGACCCGCGCGATCCGGGGCCCGAACCCGGAAGAGGGGATGCGGATCCACAACCGGGCGATCGAGATGGGCTTCTTCCTCTCGCTCGCCGCCACCGTGGCGCTGGCCGTCGCGGCCAAGCCGATGATCGCCGTGCTCTACCAGCGCGGCGCCTTCACGCCGGACGACACGATCAAGGTCGCGGCGGCGCTGACCGCGATCTCATTGGGTCTTCCGGCTTATATTCTCAACAAGGCGCTGACCCCCGGCTTCCTCGCCCGGGAAGACACGATGACGCCCTTCCGTTACGCGATGGTCGGAGTCGCGGCGGATATCGTCATCAGCCTGATCCTCTTCCACTTCATCGGCTATGTCGGGATCGCGCTCGGCACTGCGGGTGCCGCCTGGATCAACTGCGCGCTGCTCTACTTCACCTTGCGGCGGCGCGGCTTCCTGGTGATCGATGCGAGACTGAAGCGCACCTTGCCCCGGCTGTTCCTGTCGGCGGCCGGCCTGGGGCTCGCGCTTTATTTCGGGATCAAGCCGTTAGAGCCTTATCTTGCCGATGGCGAAGTGGTGCGGGCGCTGGCGCTGGCGGTGCTGGTCGCGGCCGGTCTCGGTCTCTATCTCATCCTGGTGATCGCGACCGGCGCGATGCCGCTTGGCGATCTCAAACGCTTCCTGAAACGGCGCTAGGGACACTCCACCTTCGTCCTACTGGCCAAGCCTGCGGGAAAGTGACAAGGTCTTCGGCGTCTTGTCATTCGCGTCACAGGGAGAGTCCCAATGGCCAAGAAGTCGAAGACCAAGACCAAGGCAAAATCGAAGACCAAGAAGAGGGCCGTGAAGGCGAAGGTCAAGAAGACCGCGCGCCGGAAAGCCGCGCGTCGGAAGGTTACGGCGCGACGCAAGACCGGGTCGAAACGCAAGCTCGCGAAGAAGGCGGCGAAGCGGAAGGCCGCCCCGAAGCGGAAAGCAGCGAAGAAGGCCGCCCCCAAGCGCAAGGTCGCGAAGAAGCCCGCACCGAAACCCGCTGCGCCGAAGCCGGTCGCACCGCGCCTGCCCGAAGCGCCGCAGACTTACAGCGCTCCGCCGCAAGAACCCGCGGCGGAGACGCCGGCCGCCACGGGCATGTCGACTTCGAGCGAGCCGACCTAGGCGCGGCTCAGACCACCCGGTCCAGCAGCGGCTTGCCGGCGAAGAAGGCGTCGAGGTTGTCCAGCGCCTTGAAGCCCATGGCGTTGCGGGTGTCGACCGTGGCGCTGCCGAGATGCGGCAGCAGGAACACGTTCTGAAGCTCGCGATAGGCCGGGTTGAGGTTGGGCTCGTTCTCGAAGACGTCGAGGCCGGCGGAGAACAGCTTGCCCGACTTCAGTGCGGCGATGAGCGCCGCATCGTCAACCAGCGTGCCGCGCGCGGTGTTGATCACGATCGCGTTGTCCGGAAGCTTGGCGATGCGGGCGGCGTTCAGCCAGTGGAAGGTTTCGGGGCTGGCCGGCGCGTTGATCGAGAAGAAGTCGGAGACGCCCAGCAGGTCTTCCGGATTGGCGTGGAAGGTCGCGCCCTGCTCGAGGTCGGCCGGCAGGCGATTGCGGTTGGAATAGTGGACCTCCATGTCGAAGGCCCGGGCGCGCTTCGCCACCGCCTGGCCGATCCGGCCCATCCCGAAGATGCCGAGCCGCTTGCCGGTCATGTGGACGCCCAGCATGTAGGTGGTGGACCAGGACTTCCACGCGGCCTCCCGCACCGCGCGTTCGCCCTCATAGGCGCGGCGGGCGGCGCCCAGCATCAAGAGCAGGGTGATGTCGGCGGTGGCGTCGGTCAGCACGTCCGGCGTGTTGGAGACCGGGGTGCCGCGCTTCTTGCAGGCCTCGAGGTCGATATGCTCATAGCCGACCGAGAAGGTGGCGATCATCCGGACCGAGGCCGGCAACCGTTCGATCAGGGCGGCGTTGACCTTGTCGGCCGGGGTGACCAGCAGGGCGTCCTTGCCCTGCGCCTTCTCGATCACCTCGTCGGCCGACATGATGTGGTCATCGGCATTGGTGACGGCGTCATAGGTGGCGTTGACCCGGTCGGTCACCGCGGGCGGCAGGCGGCGCGTCACGAGCAATTTCGGTTTGGCCATGGTTTCCCCTCATCGGAACGCCGCTCCGGGGGGCCGGCCGGCAGGCTCTTACAATGCAGGTCGCAATCTTGCGGTTTCGGTTCTTGCAGGGCTGCCTGGAAACGGCTTGAATTGCACCGCAAACGACAATGGTTCCCCATGGATAGCGCAGGATTGCTCCGCAAGGCTACGGCGCTCGGCGCCGCGGTCTTCCTCCTTTCGGCTGATTTCGCGGTTGCCCAGGATTCTTCGCCGGATTCTGGGGGGGCAAATCTGGTCGCGCACAAGGCGACCTACGTCCTTTCGATCGCCCCGGACAGCAACAGCGGCCAGGTCACCAGCGCCGACGGCGTCATGACCTTCGAGCTCAAGAATGCCTGTGACGGCTGGGCCACCGACTTGAAGTTCAAGTTCGTCATGGCGAATGAGGGCGGCGAGAACCGCGACATGGAGATCAGCCAGGTCGCCTGGGAATCGAAAGACGGACTGGCCTACCGCTACAACATCAAGAAGGGCGCCGGGGGCGAGACGCTGGAGCAGCTGCGCGGCGAAGCTCGGCTGGACAAGATCGGCGGCAGGGGCGCGGCCACCTCGGACCTGCCGAGCCGCGCCGAGGCCGACCTGCCCGAAGGCACGATGTTCCCGGTCGCGCACACCAAGCTGGTCCTGGAAAAAGCGGCGGCCGGGGAGAATGTCGTCAGCGCGGAGTATTTCGACGGCAACGCCTCGGTCGATACCATGATGGCGAGCGCTCTCATCGGCGCCGGGGAGAAGGACTGGCCGGGCCTGCAGAAGAAGTTCCCGGAGCTCGAAGGGCATGTCTCCTATCCGATCGGGCTCGCCTTCTACAGCGTGCAGACCAGCGAGTCCGAGCCGGACAGCGAGCAGGTGCAGCGCCTCTACGACAATGGCGTCATCAGCAACTTCAGCATCGAGCTCGGCACGCTGAAACTGCGCGCGGCGCTCAGCTCGCTGGAGCTGCTGCCGGATCCCGGCTGCTAGGGCTGCAGCCCGAACGCGCGGGCTGAGCTTCGCGATCACCTCAGAGAAAGAACCAACGGCGCAAAGCCGATTCGACGCGTTCCGTAAGGATGATTGCAGCGCCGACCGCAACGATCGCCACAGCGCCGGCGATGAGGAAACCCTCATCCTGATTGGGTGCAAAGCCAAGCAGTGGAATGATCCAGACGAGCGGAAACCCGATTGCGGCCATGGTGCAGAGCAAGATCGTCAGGAACAGCACCTTGAGCAGTGGCTGAGCTGCTTGCCGGTTCCGTCGGCGCATTGTCCCAATCGAGGCATCTGCGCCTGATTCGATTCGCCTCTCCTTGTCGGACATCACGAACGCAGGCTCCGCCCCTTCACGATCGCCTTGCCGCCGAGCTTGCGGCGGACTTCGTCCATGGCGCGCTCGACCTTGCGGCGCTGCTCGGCATTGGGGTCGGCGAGGTCGGGCGGGTCGGCGTCCTGCGGAGAATGGAAGTCATCGGTGCCGACGCCGATCAGCCGGAAATAGGTGCCGGTCGCCTCACGCTTCAGCAAGGTCCTGGCCATGCGATAGAGCGTCTCCGCGAGCTGGGTCGGGGCGGGGAGCCGCGCCTGGCGCGAGATCAGCTTGAAGCCGGCAGTCTTCAGCTTCAGATGCACGACATGGCCGGAGAGTTCTGCGGCTTTCAAGCGGCGCGAGACGGTCTCGCAGAGCGGCCAGAGCTCCTTGGAGAGTTCCTCGAGATCGGCGATGTCGGCATCGAAAGTGGTCTCGGCGGAAATGCTTTTGGCCTCGCCCTCGGGGTCGACGCTGCGGTTGTCCGCACCGCGGGCGAGATGGAAGAGATGCGCCCCCATCCTGCCGTAGCGCCGGGCGAGATCGGTTTCGTCCATGGTCTGAAGCTGGCCGATGGTGACGATCCCGTCCTGCTCCAGGCGCTCGCGCATCACCTTGCCGACGCCCCAGATCATCGAGACCGGCTTTTCGGCCAGGAAGCGCAGGGTCTCCGCTCTGCCGATCACCGAGAGGCCGCGCGGCTTGTCGAGGTCGGAGGCGATCTTGGCCAGGAACTTGTTATGGCTGAGGCCGATCGAGACGGTGATGCCGATCTCGCGCTCGATCTTCAGGGCGAGGCGGTTGAGCGCCCGGGCCGGGCTCATGTGGTGGAGCTTCTCCGTCCCGGTCAGGTCGAGGAAGGCTTCGTCGATCGAGAGCGGCTCGACCAGCGGGGTCAGCTCCAGCATCAGGTTGCGGATCTGCTCGCCCACGTCCCGGTATTTGGCCATGTTGGGCGGGACGACGACCGCCTCGGGGCAGAGCTTGCGGGCCTTGAACATCGGCATGGCCGAACGCACGCCGGACATCCGGGCGATATAGCAGCAGGTCGAGACCACGCCGCGATGCCCGCCGCCGACGATCAGCGGCTTGTCCCGCAGGCTGGGATCGTCGCGCTTCTCGATCGCGGCATAGAAGGCGTCGCAGTCGATATGGGCGATGGCAAGGCTGTCGAGCTCGGGATGGCGGGCGATCCGGGTCGAGCGGCAGGCCGGGCAACGGCTGCGAGTCGCCCCAGCGGTCCTCCCTGTGGGCGAGCCTGTCGCCGGCTTGGCCGAGGCGGCTGGTATATCGTTCCCGCAGTCACGGCAGAAGCCACCAGTTTCGCCGGGCGAAACGGGAATTTCCGCTGATTCCGCATGGTTTGGGCCGTTCATCTTGGTAAATTCGGCCTTTGAAAAGCAAGAAATCATTCACTATCATCGTAGTATAGGTTTTGTTCGGCGGCACAAAAAGATAGGCTTGTGCCGCGGTGTATGGCGCGTCCGCACTGGCAACCGCAGGGTCTTAACCCTGGGGCGATCCGGAGGGGAAGCGGGGGCAGCGTCCGCGGAAGGCGCTCGTTGGAGGGGTCATGAGTGACAAGCAGCCACTTTCTCCCGAGGAGAAGCGCAAACGCGCGGCCGAGAAGACGATTCTGATCGTGGAAGACAACGAGCTGAACATGAAGCTCTTCCACGACCTGATCCAGGCGCATGGCTATAACATCCTGCAGACCAAGGACGGGATGGAGGCGCTGAAGCTGGCGCGCCAGCACAAGCCGGATCTGATCCTGATGGACATCCAGCTGCCCGAGGTCTCGGGCCTGGAAGTCACCAAGTGGATCAAGGAAGACGACAATCTGAAATCGATCCCGATCATCGCGGTGACCGCCTTCGCGATGAAGGGCGACGAGGAAAAGATCCGCGAAGGCGGCTGCGAAGCCTACATCGCCAAACCGATTTCCGTCGTCCAGTTCCTGGAAACCGTCGATCGCTTCCTGCAGTAAGCGGCCATGTCGGCACGCATTCTGGTCGTCGATGACATTGCCGCCAACGTGCGGCTGCTCGAGGCCAAGCTGGCAGCCGAATATTTCGAGGTCGTGACCGCCTCCAGCGGCCCCGAGGCGCTGGAAATCATCAACCGCAACGCCCCCGACATCGTCCTCCTGGACGTCATGATGCCGGAGATGGACGGGTTCGAGGTCTGTGCCCGGATCCGCGCTAACGCCAAGACCCGGTTTCTGCCCGTGGTCATGGTGACGGCGCTCAGCGATCCCAGCGACCGCGTGCGCGGCCTCGAGGCCGGGGCCGACGACTTCCTGACCAAGCCGGTCAACGACCTGGCGCTGTTCGCCCGCGTGCGCAGCCTCGTGCGTCTCAAGATGATGATGGACGAATGGCGGATGCGCGAGCAGACCTCCGGCCAGTTCGACATCCTGACCGCGGAAGCCGAGCCCGGGCCGGAAGACGACCGCAACGCCGAAATCCTGCTGGTCGAAAGCTTCCAGCCGGCGGCGCAGCGCATCGTCAGCGTGCTTTCCGGCGACGGCAACAAGGTCGAGGTCGCCGACACCCTGGCCAAGGGCATGGAAGGCGCCGCCAAGGCGCGGCACGACCTCATCATCACCAACATCCAGGTGGCGGGCGAGGACGGGCTGCGGCTCTGTTCGCATCTCCGCTCGCAAGAGGACACGCGGCAGGTGCCGATCCTGCTGATCGTCGAAGACTACGACATGCCGCGGCTGATCAAGGGTCTCGACATCGGCGCCAGCGACTACCTGATGAAGCCGATCGATCCCAACGAACTGCTGGCGCGGGTGCGAATCCAGATCCGCCGCCGGCGCTACCAGGACCGCCTGCGCGCCAACTACGAGCGAAGCCTCTCCCTGGCGCTGACCGACAGCCTCACCGGCCTCTACAACCGGCGCTACGCGATGCGGCACTTGGACGGGTTGATGCGCCGGGTCGCCGCCACCGGCAAGACCATGGGCGTGCTGGTCTGCGATCTCGACCGCTTCAAGTCGGTCAACGACACCTACGGCCATGCGGCCGGCGACGAGGTGCTGAAGCAATTCGCCCAGCGCGCCACCGCCTGCATGCGCAACATCGACATGCTGGCCCGCATGGGCGGCGAGGAATTCGTGGCCTTCCTGCCCGACACCGACGGCCAGACCGCCCTGCGCGTGGCCGAACGCCTGGTGAAGAAGGTGGGCGACACCCCGATGCTGTTCGACGGCGCGCCGAATGACGGCCTGACGGTGACGGTCTCGGTCGGCGTCGCCTCCACCAGCGTGGAGATCCCCGGCGAAGAGCTGATCAAGATGGCTGATGCCGCGCTCTATCGCGCCAAGGAAGGCGGCCGCAACCAGGCCGTCGCCGACCCGGCGAGCCTGCTCTAAGCCGATATCCGCATCGTCCTTTCGGAGGACAAGGCCGGGAAACTTTCCCGGGCGTGGGCCTGTCGGCCTAGCCCCGGGATGGCGGAGTTTGTAGAGTCCATCCGGTCTCAGCGGAACCGGCGGGCGATGGTGAAGGGCGTTGCAGGCTTGGTCTTGGCTCTGGCATTCGGCGTGGGCAGCGCCGTCGCCGAGCCGATGACCGTGAAGCAGATCAGCCAGATCCTGTTCAAGGCTGCGCCGGGCGCGGCGCCGGATTTGAGCCATGCCGATCTCGGCGGGCTGGATCTGAGCGAGCTCGACTTCAAGGGCGCGAAGCTCGCCGGTGCCGATCTCTACGGCGCTAACCTGTCGCGCGCCAACCTTGCCGGCGCGGATCTTTCACGCGCCAGCCTCGACCACACCATCATCACCACCACGAATTTCGCCGGCGCCAATATGGAGAAGGCGACGCTCTACGGCACCGCCGCCTATTCGACCTTGGATTCCATGACCCGGTCGGAGGCGCCAAGCTTTGCCGGGGCCAATCTTTCCGGCGCGCTGATAATGTCGCCGCTGGCGCGGACGGACTTCCGCGGTGCCAATATGAGCCACCTGAAGACCCAGCAGGGGCGCGCGCGGCTGGAATGGATCCTGTGGAGCGACTTCTCCGGCAGCGACTTCACCGGCGCCGATCTCTCTTACGCCGAACTGCCGCAGGCGAAGCTTCGCTTTGCGAAGATGGTGAAGGTGAACCTGACCGGCGCGCTGCTGGCCGGCGCGGACCTCAGTAGCGCAGATCTCAGCGGCGCCAACCTGACCGGCGCCGAACTGACCGGCGCGGATCTCGACGGTGCAATCCTCAAAGGCGTGATCGGGCTCGACCAGGCGAAGGGGCTGGATGCGGCTAAGAACCGGGAGAAGGCGATCTATTGACGCCGGCGCCGTCCTGGCGCTGCTGCTCGCCGCCGCATCGCCGGCGGTTGCGGAGCCGCTCACCCTGAAGCAGGTGAGTCAAGCGCTGGTCAAGGCGACGCCGGGCAATCCGCCGGATTTCTCCGATGCCGAGTTGATCGGGCTCGACTTGAGCGATCTCGACTTCAAGGGCGCGAAGCTGGTCGGCGCCGATCTGCTCGGCGCCAACCTGTCGCGCGCCAATCTTTCCGGCGCCGACTTGAGCGGCGCGAAGCTGGATCGCGTCACCATCACCCGAACCAACTTCGCCGGCGCCAATCTCTCCGATGCCAGCCTGTTCGACGTCGCGGCCTATTCGACCACCGAGTTTCCGCGCCCAGAGGAAGCGCCGAATTTCGAAGGCGCCGATCTCTCCGGCACCGACATCCAGGCGCGGCTCCCGGGCGTGAACATGCGCGGCGCCGACCTGTCCGACGCGCATATGGGCTTGAAGCGCGGGCAGTTGAAGTCGCCGATCTGGCACGATTTCTCGGGCTGCGACCTGACCGGCGCCAAGCTCCGCAACACCGATCTCCATGGCGTCCATCTGCAATTCACCAAGCTGGTCGGCGCTGACCTGACCGGGGCCAATCTGCACGTCGCCGATCTCTCGCATGCGGATCTCAGCGGCGCGGACCTGACCGGCGCGGACTTGAGCGGCGCCGATCTCGACGGTGCGATTCTGCGCGACGTCAAAGGCTTGAACGAGACCAAGGGACTGGAAGATGCGAAGAACCGGGACAAGGCGGTATATTAGCGCCGGCGTCGCCTTCGGGCTGGCGCTGTTGGCCGGACCGGCGGCAGATGCTGCGCCGGAAATGGTCGACACCGCCTTGGTGCTGGCGGTCGATGTCTCGCAATCGGTCAACGACGAGCGCTTCGCTCTGCAGATGGACGGGATCGCCAAGGCCTTTGAGGACCCCGAGGTGCAGCGTTCGATCCTCTCCGGGCCGCATCGCGCCATCTTCGTGACCATGGTCGAATGGTCGGACAAGGCGGCCGTCGCCGTACCCTGGACCTTGATCGCCAGTGCCGAGGACGCGGTCGCCTTCGCCGCCACCTTGCGCAAGACGCCGCGCAAGGGCGCCGAGTTCACCTGCATGTCCCGCGCGCTGCAGCTGATCGGCGACAAGATCCTGCCCTTCCTGCCGATGCCGGCCAACCGTACGGTGATCGACGTCTCCTCGGACGGCCATGACAACTGCAACCTCAACCCGCCGGTGGATGTCCTGCGCGACGCCCTGGTCGCGGACGGTGTCACCATCAACGGCCTGCCGATCCTGGAAGGCGACGAGGCCGCGACGCTCGAGGCCTGGTACAAGGCGCATGTGATCGGCGGCGCCTCCTCTTTCACGGTACCGGCGCATGGCTACAAGGATTTCGAGCGCGCCATGCGCCGGAAGTTCGTGACCGAGATCAGCCAGCTGCCGTGAGGATGCGGTGCTGCCACAATTTGCCACCGACCGACCCAATTCCGGCCGCTTTGTATTGCGATGCTCGCCCCTCATTCGGAGGAGGGGTGGATGATGGTAGCAAGGATTGCTGCAGTTCTGGCTATCGCGACCCTGACGGGGTGCGGGCCTGGTGGACCGGTCAAGCGTTTGCAGGCGCCCACCGTGCCGGTCGGTGTGGAAAGCTTCTCCGATTGCACAGACTGTCCGACGATGATCGTCATTCCCGCGCGGCAAGGCGTGGCTGTCGGCGGGACGTCGGAGGAACGCGAGGCGCTCAAGGACTTTCCCTATCCATCCCCGCGAGTCGCGGTCAATGTCCATAGGTTCGCGCTCGGGCAGACCGAAATCACCATCGGCCAGTTCAAGACCTTCATGTCAGTGACAGGATACAAGCCCAAGCCAAACTGCGGACGCTTGGTGCATCGCTTGATGGATGGATTTGAGATGGATGCCGACCTCGAGCATCCCGGATTTCCAGTGGACGGAAACTACCCCGCCGGCTGCATGCGCCTGGAAGATGCCGAAGCTTATACTGCTTGGTTGTCAGTGCGTACGGGGCAGCACTACCGACTACCGACAGAGGCGGAGTGGGAATATGTCGCCCGCGGCGGCACGTCGAGCCACTCGTATCTCGGCGGAAACGATCTCGATCCGCCGTCCATTTGCCGTTTCGAGAATGTGGGCGACGCGAACATCAATCTCTTCCAAGGAAGGAATTTCGCCTGCACCGACCGGTTCGACGAAGCCACATCTCCAGTGGGATATTTTGAGCCTAATACGTTCGGCGTATACGATATGCTTGGCAACGTGATGGAATGGATTGCCGGCTGCTCGCGAAAGGACGTGATATCGCAAATCGGAGAGTCGGTGCCTCGTGAAGCCTGTGCGTACTGGATAACCAAGGGTGGTTCTTACCTGCACGGCCAGGAAAGCGGTTTGGCCGCCTTCAAGTTCTATTGGCCGGAGCAAGTTTCAATACGCAACGACGTTGGCTTCAGAGTGGCCCGGGAATTGGAGTAAGGGCCAGTGCGCAAATGATCGGATCACCTTCGCGGATTGCAGGGATCCTAGTATTGGGCGTTCTGGCCGGATGCGGTCCTGGCGGGCCGGTGACGCGGCCGGAGTCGCCCAGAGTGCCGCAGGGCGTGGAGAGCTTCTCCGATTGCACCGACTGCCCGACCATGATCGTCATTCCCGCGCAGCAAGGCGCGCCGGTCGGCGCAACGCCGGAAGAGCGCGTGGCGCTCGATGGATCATCCGTTCCGCTGCCGCGTTCTGCCGTCGATATTCAAAGGTTCGCGCTCGGGCAGACTGAAATCACGATCGACCAGTTCAAAGCGTTCGCGGCCGCGACGGGATACAAGACCAAGCCGAAATGCGGGCATGTGGTGCGTGGCTGGTTGCTGGTGGGCCCCCAATTTGACGCAGATTTCGAGCATCCGGGCTTTCCAGTATCGGGAGACTATCCGGTCGGGTGCATGCGACTGGAAGATGCTGAAGCCTATGTGGCGTGGTTGTCCCGCCAGACCGGGCAGCGCTACCGGCTGCCGACGGAGGTTGAGTGGGAGTATGTCGCCCGTGGGGGCACTCCGAACCACTCATACTTGGGCACCAATGAGCCAGATCCTTCCACTATCTGTCTCTTCGAGAACGTGAAGAACGGCGATTACCGTGGATACAGAGGAAAGCACTTCAGCTGCGACGATGGTTTTGGCGAAGCCACATCGCCGGTGGCGTATTTCAAACCCAATCAGTTCGGTGTGTATGACATTCTCGGCAACGTCAGCGAATTGATTTCCGACTGCGTGCGCGAGCACGGAACGATGGCAGCCGGCGATCCGCCTCCCTCGGAGTCTTGTGCCTATGCCTTGAGCAAAGGCGGTTCGTTTGTGATCGGCCAGGAGGGCGGCATCGCAGCCTTGCGGATCGCCAAGTCTCGCAAACACGCCCCGTCCAATAGCCTGGGCTTCAGAGTAGCCCGGGATTTGGACTAGGCGCTGGTCCCTTCTACCTTCGCCAACACCGCCGCCGCTTTCAGGAACGCCTCCTGCGGCATGTCGGTGGTGGCCCAGAGCGGCTGCATGCCGTGCTGCGGCAGATCGGAGACGCGCGCCCGCAGATAATCGCGGGCGACGACATAGCGCCGCGCGATCCCCGACGCGTTGGCTTCGCGGAACGGCTCGATCATGAAGGCATGGCCGGCGCTGACCCGCGCGATCTCGTTCAGGGCCTGGTCGCGGATGCGTTCCATCTGCTCCAGGGCGAGCACGGTGATCACCAGGTCGAAGCTCTTCGGCGCGAAGGGGAGGGCCGTGGCGTCGCCGGTCTGGAAGGTCACGCGCTTGAAGGCGGCGGGATCATGCAGCTGCACCGGGGCGAAGGCCTGGAGGTAGGGCGGCAGCAGGTCGTTCTGCTGCTGCACGCGCCGGGCGGCGGCGGGGCCTTCCTGCGTCAGGTCGATGCCGGTGAACGCGATCTCCGGGAAGCGGCCGGCCAGCAGCAGCAGGTTGATGCCGTTGCCGCAGCCGACCTCCAGCACGCGCCGGGGCTGCAGCAGCTCGATGGTGCGGACCAGCAGCAGCTGGCGCACCCTGGTGCCGCCGCGGTTGCTGGCGAGGCTGCGCTGGCTGCCCCATTGCCAGAGGCTGTGCTTCTCGGGTGCGGCGTCGAGGCTGTAGCTGCGGTGGTCGATCGAGAGCCACTCGTTGCCGTATTCGCGGGCGACGGCGGCCTTCAGGCGCTGGGAGTGGCGGTGCCAGCCGAACAGGCGGCGCTTCAGGTATTGACGCCAGATCTTGCGGTTGCGCCGGGCGAAACGGAGCTTCCAGAGCTCGTCGTCGACCTTGACGAAGGGCTGGAACAGACGCTCGATCTCTGACCGGGTGATGCCGAGTGGAAGCGCTTCGAGCGGAGACAGCGGAATCACGTGCGGACTCTGCTCCAGGAACTGAAAAGGGGCGACGCGACCCCTTTGAAAAGGTGGGCGCTCGCCCCTTTGAAACCGACTGCCGGCGAAAGCCGGCGCGGTGTTACTTGATCTTCGCTTCCTTGAAGGCGACGTGCTTCTTCACGACCGGGTCGTACTTGCGGAACTCCAGCTTCTCGGTCACCGAGCGCGGGTTCTTCTTGGTCACATAGTAGTAGCCGGTGTCAGCGGTGCTCACCAGCTTCACCAGGATGGTCGCTTGCTTCGCCATGATGCGTTCTCAAATATGAAGGCCCGTTGGAAGGGACCTGGGTTCAAAAGTTGGCGGCAAAATAGCGATAAAGCTCGCCCTGTCAAGGCCGGGCCGCCCTAGCCCCGCGTCCGGTGGCGTGAGAGGGTCATTATATCGTTCCGATAATTCAATAGCTTAGGTGGTTCCGCGCCGGTTGGGGAACGGGCCTGCCAGCGCCGCAAGGCTTCTTTCAGCACATATTCCGTCACATCGACGATGTTGAGGGCCGAAAGCGCCGAGACCGGCCTCCAGGCCAGATCCTCCAACTCGCCGTTGCTGTTGACCGATCCGACCGCCTGGGCGCCGTCGGCCAGGAAGAATCGGGTGTTGTAGCGGCGATGCGAGGTGACCGGGGTGATCGCCCGGCAGATGAAGTCGATGCTGGCGAAATCGGGGGCGATGCCGGCGGCCCGATAGGCCTGCCAGACCGGGATGCCGGCGGCGTCCTCAGCCATGCCGGTCTCGCCGACCAGCAAGCCGGTCTCTTCCAGCGTCTCGCGCAGGGCGGCGCGCGGGAAGGCGAGGGCGGGGCGCCGGCTGCCGCCGCTCAGCAGCGAGGCCGCGACGGCGGGGTGCAAAGCTTCGGCGAAGCCGCTGCTGTCGTGGTCCTCGGCATCGACTCTGCCGCCGGGCACGACGTAGATGTCGGGCAGGAAGCCGGCATTGCGATGGCGGCGTCCCAGCAGGATCTCGGGCTCGCCCCTGGCGCCGGCGCGAATCAGCACCAGGCCCGCCGCGTCCACCGGTTTCACGACCTTGGTCATGACCGCGAGCTTAGGGGAGAATCGTGTAGTCGTCTTTGGGGGAGGAATCGCTCGCCGACTGCACCGGCGGGGAAGCGAGATGGATCGCGTCCGCGAACAAGGTCGGGCGGTTCAGGAGCCGCACCGCGGTCTCGAGGTCGATCGGATCGGTCTCGTGCCGGGCCGGGCAGGTCTTGCGGAGCGCGTCCATGCCGGCGGTGTCGTCCGGGCGCACGGTGTTGCGCTTCATGGTCGGAACCTGCTTTAGCTCCCCGGCAGCCAGTTCGTTGATCAGCACGCCGGCATCCCTCTCGCCGGAGGTGCAGACCGTCGGCAGCACGCCCAGATGATGCAGGCTGTAGCCCGAGGGCGCGTGATAGCGCGCCCAGGTCAGCGCGATCTCGCCCTTGTTCGGCAGGCTCATCACGTTCTGCACCGTGCCCTTGCCGTAGGAGTTCGAGCCGATCAGCACGGCGCGCTCGTTGTCCTGGAGGGCGGCGGCGACGATCTCGGCGGCGGAGGCGGAATTGCCGTCGATCAGCACCGCGACCGGCTTGCCCTGCGCGATGTCGCCCTCGGTCGCCTCGAAGAACTGGTGGCTGTCCGGGTTCCGGCCGATCGTGGAGACGATCTTGCCGTGGTCGAGGAACAGGTTCGAGGTCGAGATCGCCTGGCTGAGGAGCCCGCCGGGATTGCCGCGGAGATCGAGGATATAGCCCTTGATGTTGTCTTCGCCGATCTCCGCCTTGGCGTCGCGGATCTCGCGCCGCAGGGTCTCGGTGGTGCCGGAATTGAAGCTGTAGACGCGGAAATAGGCGATGTCGCCTTCGCGCTGATAGGCCACCGTCTCCGGCACGACCAGCGCGCGGATCAGCGAGACCTGGAAGGGATTGTCCTGGCCCTTGCGCTGCAAGGTCAGCGTGACGCGGCTTTCCACCGGGCCGCGCAGCTTGTTGACGACCTCGCGCTGCGGCAGGCCGCCGATCGGCGTGCCGTCGATCTCCAGGATGATGTCGTCGCGGTGGATGCCGAGCCGGTCGGCCGGCGTGTAATGCATCACCGAGACAACGCGCACCTGGCCGTCCTCGACCGATATGGTGACGCCGATGCCGCCGAAGCCGTCGCGCTGGGCGCGCAGATCCGCGGCGTTGGCGGCCGAGGCGTAGTGCGAGAACTGGTCCAGCTTGCCGACGATGCCGTCGAACATCACTTCGTAGATCTTCTCCGGTGCGGCGCCGGCGATCTTGTCGGAGGATCCGCGCGCCTGGTCCAGCACGTCGGCGGTGACGTCGCCCCAATGCCGGGCATCCAAGCCGTCGCTGACGGCGATGCTCTCGACCGTGTGGTTGTTGACCACGAGTTCGAGCGTGTCGCCGCTGCGGCGTGCGACCACGGCGGGATCGATCGAGGAGAGTTGCTGCATGCCGGCCAAGGCCAGCGCGCCCATGTCGGGCTCGGTGACGTAGATGTCCTCAATGTCCTCGTAGCCGGTCACGAACATGTCGTGGTCGAGTTGGCGGGAGGATTCTTCGGGAGTGAGCGTGCCGTCGGTCGAGCAGGCGCCGAGAGTCAACGCCGCGCCCACAAAGGTCAGCAGGCAGAAGCGGGCTGCGGGCAACCGCCCGGCACCGGATACGCGCAACACTGGCACTTTAGGCATCCGCAATCCTGTCGGCCGGCTCTCGGGCAGGGACCATGTCCCATCCGCGCCAGATCCGGCCCGTCGGCGTTAACTTTAGCAGAATTATTTCCCCCCGCCAGTGCATTCTGGCCACAGTCGGCGGTAAATGCCCGCCCAGGCGCAGATAAATCAAACGCAGGGAGCCGTTTACGGATCGTTAAGGTTAGCCTTGCAGGAGAGAGAGCGAGGCGAACTGTTGCCCGTCGGCCACAGAAGATTAACGGCGCTTTCTCGATTTGCGCGGATGGGCGGCCCGGCCGACCTGCTTTGTCCCGCTGGGGTTCAAACACGCTCGCCGCCGGACCAGCTGTCGGTCCTTAGGGGCCGACCAGATGAAGGGCGCGGTCATAGAGTTGTCGATCCGCGAGCAGCGCAGTGGCGATTGCTACGTCGCGGTCGCCGCCCGCCGTGGTCGTCGATTGTCCGCAGGCGCTCCGGAGGGCTCGGAGAGCAGGGGTGTCGGCCTTGGCGATGCGTCGCTTGGCAATGATCGGAAACTCCCGTTCCGACAGGTCGCCACGCTGGAGGTCCTTGGACCAGGTGTCGCTGATCCGTGCAGTACAGAGCGAAGGGATCACGGCCGTATCGGTCAGCTGCGCCCCATCTGGTGTCAGCGTTTGAGCCCAGGTCAGCGCAAGCTCGCTGCCATCGGGCAGACGCACGACGTTCTGTATGGAGCCGCGTCCAAGCGATGTCCCTCCGATGATGACGGCACGATCCTCGGCCTGAAGGGCCATCGCGAAGATCTCGGCGCCGGCCGCCGTGCTTCCGTCGACCAGCACGGCGATCGGTTTGCCTTGCGCGATGTCCCCCTCGGTCGCCTCGAAGAACTGGTGGCTGTCCGGGTTGCGGCCGATGGTCGAGACGATCTTGCCGTGGTCGAGGAACAGGTTCGAGGTCGAAATCGCCTGGCTCAAGAGGCCACCCGGATTGCCACGGAGGTCGATCACATAGGCTTTGGGGGCGTTTCCGCTGTTCTCTAAGTCGCGCAAGGTCTTCCGCAATGCCGATGTCGTTTCGCTGGAAAAAGTGCAGACCTGAACGAGACCGACGGAGCCGACCTGATCGCTGCGGATCGGTACGAGTCCCGGACCTCGACGGCGGACGAGCGATTCAAGCAGCGGCTGAGCAACGCCCGGCCGCGATACTTTGATGTCCACCTTGGAGTCGAGCTGACCGTAAAGCAGATGGCTCGCCTGCCGAGGAGTCATGTCCGAGACGTCTTGACCGTCGATGGTGAGCACTGCATCGCCATAACGCGGGCTGCGCAAGAGCGGCGATATGCATTCCGAGTTGGACGTGACCGCCAGTTTGCCGTCGATTTGCCCCAGCCCGATATTCGCCTTCCCGCGACCTCCCGTCGATTGTTCCCGCAGGAATCTTGCGTCGTCCGCCGACGCGTATCCGGACTCCGTGTCCAAGCGCGAAATGACCCCCCCGAACACCTGCTCCTGCAACTGGCCCGCCGTCATCTTCTGCAACTTCGGGGAATGAGCCGCGGCGGCTTCAAGGAGTGTTCCCATCGCCGCGCCCCAAGTTGTCGGCGAGGCCGATTCAGCTATCGGGACTTGTTCGATCACACCACCATTCTGTAGCAGCTCGAATCTCCCGGACTCGAAGCGGACACCCAGGGAACTGTCCAGATCGGCAAGCTTCTGAATGCCGGCTGCAGCGATCTCCGGAAAGTCCGGATTGGCGATGTAGAGTTCGTCGATGGACTCTAGAGCGGTCTCATACACGCCTGCGGAAGTTAGTGCTTGTCCTGCGTCCGTTGGTCCTGGTTGGGCGCAGCCACTCAGCGCAAGAAGCACGAGTAAGGCTGCTTTCCAGCGACAGCGAATCTTCTCCATTTCCGCTCCCAATAGTGCCCTCGAACGCGTGTGAAGGCTTCATGAACGACGCCTGCGTCTAGCGGCCTTGCGCGAATGGATCGGCGGACCGGCCGGGCGGCCGGGCCTCCCGCGCGCGGCCTTCGACGGCTTGCCGTGCTGCGGCGGCACCTGATCCTGTCCGCCGCCTTCGATCAGTTCGAAGGTGATGCCGCCGGTCAGCTGCTGGGCGGCGACCAGGCGGACCTGCACCCGATCTCCCAAACGATAGACCTGGCCCCAGCGCCGGCCGACCAAAGCGTGCCGGGCTTCGTCATGCTCATAAAAGTCGTTCGGCAAGCTGGAGACCGGGATGATGCCGTCGGCGCCGGTCTCGTCGAGCGCGACGAACAGCCCGGCCCGGATGACGCCGGAGATCCGGCCGGAGAAGATCTCGCCGATGCGCTTGGAGAGGAAGGCGGCGGTGTAGCGGTCGACCGCTTCGCGTTCCGCCGCCGCCGCGCGGCGCTCGGTGGCGCTGATATGGTCGCCCAGTTCCTTGAACCCCTTCACCTCGCGATCCAAGCCGTCATCGCCGAAAGCGTAAGCGGCGATCAGCGCGCGGTGCACCAGCAGGTCCGAGTAGCGCCGGATCGGCGAGGTGAAATGCGCATAACGCTGCAGCGCCAAGCCGAAATGCCCGAGGTTCTCCGGCGAGTAGACCGCCTGCGACTGCGAGCGCAGCACCAGGCTGTTGATCATGTCGGCGTAGGGCGTGCGCTTCGCCTTCTCCAGCAACTGGGTGAAGTGCTTCGGCCGGATCACCTGCCCGCGCGGCAGGCGAAGCTCCAGGCCTTCCAGGAACTCGCACAAGGCTTCGACGCGGCTGGGATCGGGCTGGTCGTGCACGCGGTACATGCAGGGCCAGCGGCGCTTCTCCAGCGCTTCGGCCGCTGCGACGTTGGCGGCGATCATGAACTCCTCGATCAGGCGATGGGAATCCAGGCGCTCGCGGGCTTCGATCTTCTGGACCTCGCCGTGATTGTCGATCAGCACCTTTCGCTCCGGGAGATCGAGCTCCAGGGTACCGCGCGCCATCCGCGCCTTCAGCAAAGCGCGGAAGGCGCCATAGAGCGGCTGGATCACCGGTTCGAGCAACAGCGCCGTCACGGCGTCGGTCTTGCCGTCCATCGCCGCCTGCGCGCGTTCATAGGTGAGGCGGGCGGCGGAACGCATCAAGCCGCGCAGAAAGGTATGGCGTTTCCTGTGGCCCTCGGCATCAATCACGATCTCGACCGCCATCACCGGCCGATCCTCGTCGGGGCGGAGCGAGCACCAGCCGTTGCTGAGCTCCTCGGGCAGCATCGGCACCACCCGGTCGGGGAAATAGACCGAGTTGCCGCGCTCGCGCGCCGATTTGTCCAGCGCATCGGCCTCACGCACGTAATGCGCGACGTCAGCGATGGCGACCAGCAGCTTCCATCCGCCAGGATTCTTCGGATCGGTGTCCGGTGTCGCATGAACAGCGTCGTCGAAGTCGCGGGCATCCTCACCGTCGATGGTAACCAGCGGGATGTTCCTGAGGTCGGTGCGGTTGCCCAGCGTCGCCGGCCCGGCTTCCTGAGCCTGGGTCAGGGCCGCGGGCGGGAATTCATTCGGAATGCCGTGCGCGGCGATCGAGATCAGGCTGACCGAACGTGCCTCGCCGGTGCGACCGAGCCGCTCGACTACGCGGGCCCGCGACGTCCCCATTGGTCGGCCCGGTTCCACTTCGGCGACGACGATCTCTCCCGACTTCACCCCATGCAGGCCGCGGGCATCGATCGCAAACTCGGTGCGCAGCCGCTTGTCCGCCGGGGTGATGCGCAAGGTGCCATCGGAGGCGCGGGTGACGACGCCGACCACGCGGGCGGCGCGGCTCTCCAGCTTGCGGATGGGCCTCGCTTCATACTCGTCGGCATCGGTGCGGTTCAGGCGCACCAGCACGCGGTCGCCGGGACCCAACGGCTTATGGCCGTGCTCTTTCTGACGCTCGCCCTTCTGCTCGATCACCAGGATCTTCGGCTCGGCGTCGTCGGGGCGGAGATCGACCGGGCGTGCCCAGAGATCGCCGTCCGCATCCGGGCCGATGATCTGCACCACGGTGACTTCGGGCAGCTGGCCGGCGGCGCCCATGCGGCGGTTGCGGCCGCGATCGACATTGCCCTCGCGCTCCAGTTCCTTCAGCAGCGCTTTCAGGGGAATCCGGTCGGAGCCTCTGAGTTGGAAGGCGCGGGCGATCTCGCGCTTGCCGACCGGTGTCGGGCTCTCGCGGATGAAGGCGAGCACCTGCTCCTTGGTCGGGAAGGGCACGGCCTTCTTGCCGGGCTTCTTCTCCGGCTCGGCCTGCTCGGGCTTGCCGCGGCGCGGCTTCCGATCAGGCCGACTTGAGCTCGATTTCGACAAAAGCGTACTCGAAGTCGTTGGCGTTGATGACGTTGTGCTCGACGCCGACTGGGCGGTTGTAGGAGCCGCCGGCCTTCATCTCTGCCGTAATCGTTTCCCCTTTGGATCCGGGAGGGCCGTTTTCAATCGCGAGCTTGCCGTCCAGCAGCGGCACCACGATGTAGTCATGGCCATGGCGATGCCAGCCGGTCTCGGCGCCGGGCGCGAAACGCCACTCGGTGACGATCACCCGGTCGTTCTCGATCTGCCTGGTCCCGATGGCCTTGGGCCGCGTGCTCATTTCCTGCTCCCGATACCTAGCCGGTGGGTTGCGGCACCATAGCACGCGCGTTTCAGCCGTATTAACACAATTCGCGCGCCCCGACGCACTGGCCATCTTTCGCACCCTTGTGATACCCATCGACAAACCGTGGGAGTCACCGATGGTACGCTTGTTAAGTTTGGCCCGATGCTTGCGGTCTGCGTGCCGGCTGCTGCTGGTGACCGGCCTGGTGCTGCACAGTGCGGCGACGGCCTCGGCTCAGACTTCGGCCGACACAGAAGCAGAGTTATGGGGCGTCATCAAGGACAGCAAAGATACGCGATTCTTCACATACTACCTGCTGCTCTTTCCTGACGGGGCGCATGCCGGACTGGCGGAAGAGAGGCGGTCCGCTCTGGAACGGGAAGATGCGGTGGCGGCGGCGAAAGCGGCCCATAGCAATATCGTGGAGCTCAGGGCCCGCCACATCCTGGTCCGGGACGAGGCAGAGGCGGAGGAGATCATCGAGGAGCTCAAGGGCGGCGCGGATTTCGCAAAGCTGGCCAGGAGTCGCTCAATCGATACCACGAGTGGCGAGGCGGGCGGCGACCTCGGCTGGTTCAGCCGCAACACGATGGTGCAGGAGTTTGCCGATGCCGCCTTCGCGATGAAGCCGGGCGAGTTCAGCAAGGTCCCCGTAAAGACCCAGTTCGGCTATCACGTCATCCTGGTCGAGGAAGCCCGCTACCTGCAGGAATAGCGGTCGGCCGGACCACCGTCGGGTGGGTTAGAGCCCGAAGGAGATGTTAAAGCCGCCGAAGATGACGCGGTCGCCGTCCTGGCCTTCGAACTCCTTGGTGCGATAGGTGGCCGAGGCGTCCATCCGGAAGTTGTCGGTCCAGAACAGCGCTACGCCGGCCGAGAGATCGCCGACCAGCGGCTCCTTGTCCACGCTGCGGCTGTCGTCGCGGAAGGTGTTGCCGTCGAGGAAGATGTTGCGCCCGACCGCACGGCCCTGCGCCGCGACGTAGATGTAATAGCCGAACGGGCTGGTCATCGCTTCGGAATTGAAATAGCTGGTCCCCGAGGTCGATGGCCGCATCCGCTGCTGGCCGTAATCGGCCTTGAGGCCCTGGCCGAAGCGCAGCGAGATGCCGGTCTCGCCATAGGTCATGACGTTGCCGACGGTCGCGCCGAGCTCCGGGATCGCCTCGATCTCCTGGCCCCAGAACAGCGGCTGGTTGAAGCGCCACTTGCGCTCGTAGGAGATCATGATGCCGGGCTCGGAATGGATCTGATGGTCCCAGCCCTGTGCCTCATCGACGCCGATGAACTGGTGCCAGTCGTTCTGCGCGTTCCGGCCCATCGAGTGCTCGCCGATGATGCCGCCGACGATCTCGAGGTGATCGAGCTCACGATGATCGGTGTCCTGGATCATGCCGATGCCGGCATAGAGCCAGCCGCCATAGGGCCGGTCGTCTTCCGGCGGATTGGCGAGATGGGTTGCCTCCGGCGTGAAGATCTGCTGTCCGAGCAGAATCTCGTAGTGCCGCTGGCGCCATTGGCCGCCGCTGTTGAACGGCGCGAAGACCCCGCCGGCGAGCCACTCGAACGGCTCATAGAAGCCGGTGTCGGCACCGATGCTGGGCGAGAGCCAAGTGAACTGGGCGCCCTGGGTGTAGTAGCGATCGTCGTCGAGCAGGATCGAGTCGTTTTCCTCGATGATCGTGAGCCGGCCCCAGTCGGTGCCTTCCGCCGGATCCTTGCCCTCCTGGGCCGCCGCGGGCGCGGCCAGAGCCAAGCAGACCAGCCCGAACCCCAGCGCTGCGCGTCGGGCCGGCCTCAGCTGGACCTTGGAAGACACCGATTTCATTGAAATCCCACCGTAAAGAAGCTGTCCTCCCGGGAGTAAGTCCCGGAAATTGCACTGGTTCCCTGCCTGGCCGGACTATCCGCCGCGGCCGGGATTGCTCCAAATCAAATCCCGCGGAGCGCCCGGGTGGCAGAATCCGATCGCCACGGAGAGGAGGGTGCCATGCTCACCTACGAGGACTGTATCGCCTTGTGCGGGTTGAACCGCCGCGAAGTCGAAGCCATCGCCGAGCACGAGCATATTCCGCCGATCGTCGCGACCGAGCTCGGCAACTATCTCTGTCGCAACACATCCGGCGCGCTCTGCGTCCAGCGCTACATCCTTGACGATATCGCCGCGGCGGAGAAGCGGGGCGACCAGCATCACGTCACGGTGCTGCAGGCGGTGCTGCGGCATTTCATCGCCACGCATCCCAGCCGGGACGCCGCGGCGGCGCCGGATACCTATCTGCGGCAGCAGTGAACGGATGCGTGACTGACGATGCGTGCGGATGAAATCATGACGGCGCCGGTGGTGACGATCACCCCGGATACACCGGCCAGCCGGATCGCCAAGCTGTTGCTGGAGAACCGCGTCAGCGCGGTGCCGGTGGTCGACGGATCGGGAACGCCGATCGGGATCGTCAGCGAAGGCGACCTGCTGCGTCGTGACGAGTCCGGCCGCGCCGCGCGCCGCGCCTGGTGGCTCGAGATGCTGGCCGAGGGTGAGCCGCTCAGCAAGGAATACATGGCGCAGCTGCGGACCAAGGATCAGCTGGCGAAGGAAATCATGTCGGCGCCGGTGGTGACCGTGACCGAGAACACCGACGTTGCCGAACTCGCGCATCTCTTCTCCTCCTATCGCATCAAGCGGGTGCCGGTGCTGCGCGACGGGCGGATCGTCGGCATCGTCAGCCGTGTCGATCTGCTGCGCTCGTTCGACCGCGAGGCGACGGAAGGCGAAGGCGAATCGCGCCCGAGCATCCTGCATCCGTTCGACGCGCTGCTCTCCCTGGAGGAGCGGCTGAAGCGCGCGCGTCGGCCCGATGCGGCGGCAGCGCCTGCGGCGGGGCGACCGGCCACGGGCGATGGATTCGACGTCGGCCTGTTCCGCGCCCTGGCCACGGATTCGAAGCACGAGGAGCAGCTGCGCCAGGCGGAGGCGCGCCGCGCCGACGCCGCCGCGCGCCGCCATACGGTCGAGCAGTTGATCGACCATCACATCGGCGACGAGACCTGGCGCAACATGCTGCACAAGGCACGCGAGGCGGCGCAGCATGGGCAGAAGGAGTTCATGCTGCTCCGCTTCCCGCACGACCTCTGCAGCGACGGCGGCCGCGCCATCAACGTGCCGGAGCCGGATTGGCCGAAGACCCTGCGCGGCGAAGCCGCCGAAGTCTTCCTGCGCTGGGAGCGCGAGCTGAAGGCGCGGGGCTTCCGCCTGGCCGCGCGCGTGCTGGATTTCCCCGGCGGCTTCCCCGGCGATATCGGCCTGTTCCTGATCTGGGGCGAGTGAGAAGAAGGCGCTGACGCCGCCCGAGGCTATTCCGCCGCGCTCTTCTTCGTGGTCGCTTTCTTGGCAACCGCCTTCTTGGTGGCCGGGGCCTTCTTCGCGGCGGCCTTCTTCTCCGCGACCTTCGGCGCCTTGGCGGTTTCTTCGCTCAGGCCCGCCGGTGCAGCAGCCTCTTTCTTCTTCGCCGTCTTCTTGGCGCCGCGCTTCGGCTTGCCGCCGCCGTCCATCGCTATCTTCTCGGCGCGGGCGGCGATCAACGACAGCGCCTGGTCCAGCGTCAGCGAAGAGGGTTCGATGGAGCCCGGGATCGTGGCGTTCACCTTGCCCATCTTCACATAGGGCCCGTAGCGACCTTCATGCTGGGTGACGGTCTCGCCCGAGGCCGGGTCCTTGCCGATCTCCTTGCCCGGAGCGGCCTGGCCACGGCCACGGCCCTTGCTCTCCTGGGAGAGGATCTCCATCGCGCGGTTCATGCCGATGGTCAGCACGTCGTCGTCCTTGGGGATCGACTTGTACTTGCCGTCATGCTGCAGATAGGGACCGAAGCGGCCGATGCCGGCCAGGATCGGCTTCTGCGTCTCCGGATGGTTGCCGACGGTGCGCGGCAGTGAAAGCAGCCGGCGCGCCTGGTCGATGGTCACGTCGTTGGGCTCGATGCCTTTCGGGATCGACTGGCGCTTCGGCTTCTCACCTTCCGCCCCTTCGCCCAGCTGCACGTAATGGCCGTACGGACCTTTGCGGAGCGTGATCGGCGTGCCGTCCTCGGCCTTGCCGAGCTCGACCGGGCCGGCCGCCGCCGCATCCATGGTCTCGGCGGTCTGCACCGCGAGCGGCACGGTGTAGCGGCAATCCGGGTAATTGCTGCAGCCGATGAAGGCGCCGTTCTTGGCGAGCTTGATGCCGAGCTCGCCCTTGCTGCAGGCCGGGCAAAGCCGCGGGTCCTTGCCGTCGCCGCGGTTGGGGAAGAAATGCGGCGCCAGGAGATCGTTGAGGACGTCGATCACGATCGAGCGCTTGCCGATGCCCTTGTCCAGGAACTGGACCGCGTCGGACATCGAGGGCAGGCCGTCCTTCTGCTCTTCCTCGTCCTGCTGGTGCAGGCGGGAGAAGTCTTCCCAGAACTCGCGCAGCACCTGCTTCCACTGGGCGCGGCCGCCGGAGATATCGTCGAGCTTCTCTTCGAGTGCCGCGGTGAAGTTGTACTGCACATAGCGGTCGAAGAAGCTGGTGAGGAACGCGGTGACCAGGCGGCCGCGATCCTCGGGGATCAGGCGGCGCTTCTCGAGCCTGACATACTGGCGGTCCTCGAGGGTCTGCAGGATCGAGGTATAGGTCGAAGGCCGGCCGATGCCGAGCTCTTCCAGCCGCTTGATGATCGAGGCCTCGGAATAGCGCGGCGGCGGCTGGGTGAAGTGCTGCTCGGGCTTCACCTCTTGTGACTGCGGCTGGTCGCCGACCTTCATCGAGGGCAGGCGGCGGCTGTTCTCGTCGTCGCCCTCGACCGGATCGTCACGGTCCTCGGAATAGAGGGTCAGGAAGCCGTCGAACTTCACCACCGAACCGGTGGCGCGCAACGTCGCCTGCTTGTTTGCGGTAAGGATATCGACCGCGACCTGGTCCAGCTCGGCGCTCTCCATCTGCGAGGCGAGGGTGCGCTTCCACACCAGGTCATAGAGCTTGAACTCGTCGTCGCGCAGGAAGCGCTTCACCTGGTCCGGCCGGCGGAACAGATCGGTCGGTCGGATCGCCTCGTGGGCTTCCTGGGCGTTCTTGGCGACGGTCTTGTAGATGCGCGGGGCATCCGGCAGGTATTCCTTGCCGTATTGCTCGGCGATGAGCTTCCGGCCGGCGTCGATCGCGTCCTGGGAGAGGGTGACGCCGTCGGTACGCATATAGGTGATCAGGCCGACCGTCTCCCCGCCGAGATCGACACCTTCATAGAGGCGCTGGGCGATCTTCATGGTCTGCGCCGCGCCGAAGCCAAGCTTGCGCGAGGCTTCCTGCTGCAGGGTCGAGGTCATGAAGGGCGGGTAGGGGTTCCGCTTGACCGTCTTGCGCTCGACATTCGAGACCGTGAACGGCGCGCCGGCCTCCAGCTTGGCGGCTGCGGCCTTGGCCGAGGCCTCGTCGGCGAGGTCGAACTTGTCGAGCTTCTTGCCGTCGAGATGGGTGAGGCGGGCGGTGAAGACAGTGCCATCCGGCGCCTTGAACACGACTTCGATGGTCCAGAACTCGCGCGGCCGGAAGGCCTCGATCTCGGATTCCCGCTCGCAGATGATGCGCAGCGCCACCGACTGCACCCGGCCGGCCGAGCGGCTGCCCGGAAGCTTGCGCCAGAGGATCGGCGAAAGGGTGAAGCCCACCAGGTAGTCCAGCGCCCGGCGCGCCAGATAGGCGTCCACCAGCTCCTGGTCGATCTTGCGCGGGTTGGCGATGGCCTCGGCCACGGCACGCTTGGTGATCTCGTTGAAGGCGACCCGCTCGATCGGCAGGGTCTTGAACTGCTTCTTGCCGCGGATCTCTTCCTGGATATGCCAGGAGATCGCCTCGCCCTCGCGATCCGGGTCGGTTGCCAGGATCAGCTTGTCGGCGCCTTTGGCGGCCTCGGCAATCTCCTTGATCCTTGCGGCGCCGCGGCCTTCGACTTCCCAGGTGATGGCGAAGTCTTCCTCCGGCCGCACCGACCCGTCCTTCGGCGGCAGGTCGCGCACATGCCCGAAGGAGGCCAGCACCTTATAATCGCCGCCAAGATACTTGTTGATGGTCTTGGCCTTGGCCGGGGATTCGACGACGACGACTTTCATGGATTGCTTCGTTCAGCCCTTAAGATCGCGGCGTTAATCTCTGCTCTCGACCCGGTTTTCGGGCGCTCAAGCGGCCTGCATCAGCAGGGAGACCCGGTTCCCCGGGTACCGTTCCAGCCGGCCTGCCAAGTCCAATTCCAACAGCACCATGCCCAGAACGGGGGGCGAGCAATGACATTGCCGGACCAGTTCGTCAACCATCACCGGGCTGGGGCCAAGGAGTGAAAGCACTTCATTTCGGACCCGATCCGTCTCGCTTAGTGTATTAATTTCAGTAGCTTGTTCGCTAAAATTCAAGTTCTCGTGAAACCTTAAGTTCGGCCCTGCAAGCCCGTCCAGGGACTCCAGAACCTGCTCGAAATCCTCGACCAGGCGGGCACCGTCGCGGATGAGACGATTGGCCCCACGGCAGCGGGGATCGAGCGGAGAGCCGGGGACCGCCATGACTTCACGGCCCTGATCTAGGGCGTAACGGGCGGTGATCAAGGAGCCGGACCGCAGCGCCGCCTCGACCACGACGACCGCCCGGGAGAGACCGGAGATGATCCGGTTGCGCCGCGGAAAGTGCCGGGCGGCGGGTTCGGTCCCCAGCGCCGCCTCGGCGACGATCAGGCCCTCGGCCCCCAGCCGTTCGAACAAGGCACCATTCTCCGGGGGATAGAGGACGTCGATCCCGCCGGCGACGACGGCAATCGTGCCGCCGGTCTCGGACCGGGCGTTGAGCGCACCGAGATGGGCGGCGGTGTCGATCCCCCGTGCCATGCCGCTGATCACGACGGCACCAGCGCCGGCCAGACCGGCGGCCAGGTTGGAAGCGATGTGGCGCCCGTTCGCCGAGGCGTTGCGGGCGCCGACCAGGGCGATCTTGTTCGGCTGGAGGAGGTCGGCGCGGCCCTTCACGGCGATGACCGGCGGCGCATCCTCGAGGGCGGCGAGCGCCTCGGGGTAATCCGGCTCGACCCGGGCAATCAGGCGGGCGCCGCGTTTCGCAAGAGCTTCGATCTCCCGCTCGGCCTCTGCCTTCGCACAGATCCGCACCGGCCGCGCGCCGCCGCCGCGCCGCGCGAGATCGGGCAGGGCCTCGAGCGCTTTCGCAGCCGTGCCAGTGAAGGCGATCAAATCCCGGACCGTCACCGGCCCGATGCCGCTGCTGCGCGCGAGGCGCAACCAATCCAGCCGCTCTTTGTCCTCGATCCTCATGAGGGCGGAACATAACCGCAACTGGAGCGACAATCAATCGGCCTGACGGCAATGTCCAGTTGTATTAGGTGAAGTGAATGGTTGTGGCTGGCGAAGAATCGGCTATGAACGCGGCGGCATGACCAGTGTTTACGACTTCACCGTCCGCGATCTCCACGAGCGAGAAGTGCCCTTGAGCCGCTATCGCGGCGAGGTGCTGCTGATCGTCAACACCGCCAGCCATTGCGGCTTCACCCCGCAATATACCGGGCTTAACCAGCTCCATAAGGATCTCAGCCCGCGCGGCTTCTCCGTGCTGGCCTTTCCCTGCAACCAGTTCGGCGAGCAGGAGCCGGGCAGCGCCGAAGTGATCGAGCGCTTCTGCCAGCAGATCTATGACATCCGCTTCCCGATCTTCGCCAAGATCGCGGTCAAGGGCCCGGAAGCGCATCCGCTCTACCGCTGGCTGACCGGGCAAGCCCGCGGCTTTCTCGGCACCAGCTCGATCAAGTGGAATTTCACCAAGTTCCTGATCGACCGCTCGGGCCGGCCCGTCGCACGCCTCGGCTCGATCACCAAGCCGCACAAGATCCGGCCGCGGATCGAGAAGCTGCTGGGCTAGGCCAGCGGCGGGCCGCCGTTGTGGCCCATCGGCGCGGCCTCGACCGGCTTCTTCTTGCCGATCTTCGGCTCTTCGCCTTTCAGGAGGCGGCGGATGTTCTCGTGATGGCGGATCCAGACCAGGATCGCGACGCCGATCCCGAACCCGATGAGCGCCGGGGTCCCGAGGAAGATCGCATAGAACGGGGCCAATGCCACGGCCAGCAGTGCCGAAAGCGACGAGTAGCGCAAGACGAACGCGACCGCCAGCCAGGTCAGACAGGCGAGCACGCCGATCGGCCAGGCCAGCGCCAGCCAAGTGCCGAGTGCGGTGGCGACGCCCTTGCCGCCCTTGAACTTCAGCCAGACCGGAAAGATGTGGCCGACGAAGGCGGCGGCGCCGGCGATCACCGGCAGCAGGGGATCGAGGAAGAGCCAGCGCGCCAGGAACACGGCGACCGCGCCCTTGGCGCCATCGAGCAGCAGGGTCGCCAGCGCCAGCTTCTTGTTGCCGGTCCTGAGCACGTTGGTCGCGCCGATGTTGCCGGAACCGATGCTGCGGATGTCGCCGAGCCCCGCCATCCTTGTCAGGATCAGGCCGAACGGGATCGAGCCCAGCAGATAGCCGCCGACGATCGCGGCGATCAGATCGGTCGGGTCCATCAGTTCGTGCCCAGGGCGGCAAACACCTGCCGGCCATCGACGAAGGTGCGGCGCACGGCGCCCTGCACCTGCCGTCCGTCATAGGGCGAGTTCTTCGACTTCGAATGGAAGGCGCCGAGGTCGATCTTATGCTCGTGCTCGAGGTCGATCAGCGTCATGTCGGCGGGTGCGCCCCTGGCGAGGCGGCCCTGCGGCAGGCCAAGGATCTCGGCCGGCCGGCTGGTCATGCATTTCAGGAGGTTCGACAGCGAGACCGAGCGGTTGTGCGTGAGACCGAGGCTCACCGGAAGCAAAGTCTCAAGCCCGATCCCGCCGGCTGCGGCCTGAGCGAAGGGCACGCGCTTGCTCTCGACATCATGCGGCGAGTGGTCGCTGGCGATGCAGTCGATGATCCCTTCCGCGACGGCGGCGGCGATGGCGCGCCGGTCGCTCTCGTCGCGGAGCGGCGGCGACAGCTTGGCGAAGGTGCGGTAATCGCCGATCTCCGCCTCGTTCAGCGAGAAATAGGGCGGGGCGGTGTCGCAAGTGACCGGCAGACCTTCCTGCTTGGCCTTGCGGATAGCCTCCACGGCGGCGGCGGTCGAGACATGTGCCACGTGATAGCGGGTGCCCGACATGCGCACGAGATGCAGGTCGCGCTCGATCAGCATCACTTCGGCGCAGTTCGGAATGCCGCCGAGGCCGAGCTTGGTCGCGAGCGCCCCGTTGTTCATGGCCCCGCCGGCGGCGAGCCGCGGCTCCTCCGGGTGCTGAATCACCAGCAAGCCGAAGGACTTCGCGTAGTTCAATGCCCGGCGCATCACCTGGGCGTCGGCGACGGCGTGCAGGGCATCGGTGAAGCCGAGCGCGCCGCTGGCCGAGAGCAGGCCCATCTCCACCAGGTCCTTGCCTTCGAGGCCGCGGGTCAGCGCGCCATAGCAATAGATCTTGGCCCGCTTGGTCTCGCGGGCGCGCCGCGCAATGAACTCGACGCCGGCGACATCGTCGATGATCGGGTCGGTGTTGGGCAGGGTCACCATCGAGGTGACGCCGCCCGCGGCCGCCGCCAGGCTGCCGGTCTCGATCGTCTCCTGGTGCTCCTCGCCGGGTTCGCGCAGCTGCACGCGCATGTCGATGAGGCCCGGGCAGAGCACGTCGCCGTGGCAGTCGATGACTTCGGCGCCTTCCGGCAGATCGTTGCGGGTGATCTGGCCCCCGAGATCGCGAATGACGCCGTCCTCGACCAACACGCCGCCGGTCTCGTCGCGGTTGCTGGCGGGATCGATCAGCCGCGCATTGATCAGTGCCAACGGCCGGGTCTGGCGCTTCGGCGGGCGGTGCGTGCCGGAAGCTTGCCGCTGGCTCATGGGGCTCATGCGTTGGCCCCGGTCAGATTGCGATTGAGCGCATCGAGGCAGGCCATGCGCACGGCGACACCCATCTCGACCTGCTCGCGGATCACCGAGCGGTTGATGTCGTCGGCCAGTTCGGAATCGATCTCGACGCCGCGGTTCATCGGGCCGGGATGCATGATGATCGCATCGGGCTTGGCGACCTCCAGCTTCTCGTAGTCGAGGCCGAAGAAGTGGAAGTATTCGCGGATCGACGGGACATAGGCGCCCTGCATGCGCTCCAGCTGCAGGCGCAGCATCATCACCACGTCGGCGTCTTTGAGCCCCTTGCGCATGTCGGTGAACACCTCGACGCCCATCTTATCGACCTGCGAGGGCAGCAGGGTCGTCGGCGCGATCACGCGCACCTTGGCGCCGAGCTTGGTCAGCAGATGGATGTTCGAGCGCGCGACCCGGGAATGGAGTACGTCGCCGCAGATCGCGACGATCAGGCCCTGGATCTTGCCGCGGCGGCGGCGGATGGTGAGTGCGTCGAGCAGCGCCTGGGTCGGGTGCTCGTGGCGGCCGTCGCCGGCGTTGACCACCGCGCCGTCCACCTTCTGCGACAGCAGGCTGACCGCGCCGGATTCCGGATGGCGCACGATCATCACGTCCGGGCCCATGGCGTTCAGGGTCATCGCGGTGTCGAGCAGGGTCTCACCCTTCTTGATCGAGCTGGTGCCGACCGCCATGTTGATGACATCCGCGCCCAGCCGTTTCGCAGCCAGCTCGAACGAGGTCAGGGTCCGGGTCGAGTTCTCGAAAAACAGGTTCATGACGGTCCGGCCGCGCAGCAGGGCGCGGGCCCGCGGGTCGTCTTTCGGCTGCTCGGCATAGGACTGGGAGAGATCGAGCAACCGGGTGATCTCGTCCGCCGAAAGTCCTTCGATTCCCAGCAGATGCCGGTGGGGAAAGAAGGCGGCGGGCTTGCGGGCGGGGTCGCTCATTGACCGCGCATCATAGGGGCGGGGGCCTTCAGGTCAACGATTCGCGAGAGGGGATTTTAGTGAAGATTCCGGGGCTCGCCCCCGGTCCAGGGACATATAATGGCTTGACCCAAGGCCACCGGGCCGCCATTTCAGAACCCAGATGAAGCACCGCTCGCAAGTCGCTGCCAAACCCGAAGCAAAGCTGGAGCCGATCCGCTATCCCGACCAGCGGCTGATGTTCCGCTGCGACATCGCGGCCTGGGTGATCATGGGCGTCACCCTGGTGGCGGTGCTCTGGCTGCACCTGATCGCGGGCCTGCTGGCCGGATTGCTGGTTTTCGAGCTGGTCCAGGTCATTGCCGCGCGGCACCACTGGATCGGCGTCAGCCGTCGGGTCGGCGGTTGGATCGCGGTCGGGTTGGTGGCCTTGGTGGTCGTCCTCGCCTTGGTGCTCGGCGGCTGGAGCCTCGCCAGCCTGGTCACCGACCGGTCGGACAACCTCCCGGTCCTGATGCAGAAGATGGCCGACATCGTCGGCTCGGCCCGCGCCTACCTGCCGCCCTGGGCGCGCGAATACCTGCCGGCCAATGTCAACGAGATCGAAAACACCGCCGCCGGCTGGCTGCGGGCGAATGCGCGCGGGCTGCAGATCTTCGGAGAGCGCGCCGGCGGCGTGCTGTTGCACCTCTTGGTCGGCATGATCATCGGCGCGATGGTGGCGTTGACCGATCTCAGGCCGACCCGCGAGCTGCCCGTGCTCTCCCGCGCGCTGGAGCAGCGGGTCTCGCGTCTCGGCATGTCCTTCCGCCGCATCGTCTTCGCGCAGATCCGGATCTCGGCGCTCAACACCACGCTGACGGCGATCTACTTGGTGCTGATCCTGCCGATGCTCGGCGTCAACCTGCCGCTCACCAAGACCATGATCCTGGTGACCTTCGTCGCCGGCCTGCTGCCGGTGATCGGCAACTTGATCTCCAACACGGTCATCGTGGTGGTGAGCCTCAGCGTCTCACTCTATGCCGCGATCGGCTCGCTGGTGTTCCTGGTCGGCATCCACAAGCTGGAATACTTCGTCAACGCCCGGATCATCGGCGGCCAGATCCACGCCCGCGCCTGGGAGCTGCTGCTGGCCATGCTGGTGATGGACGCGATCTTCGGCATCCCCGGCGTCGTCGCCGCGCCGATCTACTACGCCTATATCAAGGACGAATTGAAGGCGCGCGGGCTGGTTTGACCGGGGTGAGCATGACTCTGCGCGATCTGGCTCACATCGCCCTTCGGATCGGCGCGGTCATCGTCATTGTTGATATCTTGGTCTCGCTGCCGATGGCTTTCACCGCCGCGCGCTACTACGCGCCGGTGACCTTCAATCAGCGGATCTTTGATTCGGCTATCTTCCCGCTCGCGATTTCATTCTGCTGCGCGGTTCTCATTTATGGCTTTGCCGAGGAGATCGCCGATCGGCTCGTGCTCCGGGGCAAGACGGAGGTTGAGATCTTGGCCCCCGCCGATCTCAGCGGGCTGGAGCAAACGGCTGTTGCAATTCTCGGCCTGTATTTCCTGATCATGGGTCTGGCCGACGTCGTCCATTTTTTGGTCCGATACCTCACGCTCCAGCTGGCCATAGGCCCGGCGTCATCTATTCTCGTGTCGCCCGACACTGCAAACTTCGGTGGCACCTTGTTTCGGGTCATCGTCGGTGGCTTCTTGTTTCTGAACGGCGATGCGTTCGTCCGAATGAGGCGCAAGATCCGCGCTAAACGTGGCATCGCCGGGGAAGAAGGCTCCGCGCCGGAAGCCTATAGCTAGACGATCCCCTTCGCCCGCAACTCCGCGATTTCCTTCTCCTCCAGGAACAGCAGTTCCTTCAGCACTTCGTCCGTGTGCTGGCCGCAGACCGGTGGTGGGCGCTTGTAGTCCACGGGCGATTCCGAGAGCTTGATCGGATTGCCGATGAGATCGACATGGCCGGAGCCGGCGAGCGGGTGCGGCATCGTCACCTTCATCCCGCGCGCCAGGACCTGCGGGTCGGCGAAGACCTGGCCGATGTCGTTGACCGGGCCGACCGGCACGCCGAGCTTCTCCAAGCCTTCCATCCAGTAGGACGTTGTTTTGGTCGCGGTGACGCCGTTCACGAGTGCGTAGCATTCGACCCGGTTCTTCACCCGCGCCGGGTTTGTCTTGAAGCGTTCGTCCGTCGCCCATTCCGGCTTGCCGGCGAAGTTGCAGAATTTCTGAAACTGGCTGTCATTGCCGACCGCGAGGATGAAGAAGCCGTCGGCCGACTTCACCACCGAATAGGGCACGATCGACGGATGCTCGTTGCCGAGCCGCACCGGCACCCTGCCCGAGGTGAGATACTGCAAGCCGGCATTGGCGAGCCAGCCCACCTGGGAGTCGAGCAGGGCCATGTCGACATACTGGCCCAGGCCGGTCACATGACGGTGCTGGAGTGCGGCGAGGATCGCCGTTGAGGTGAAGATGCCGGTCACGATGTCGGTGGCGGCAACGCCGACCTTGGTCGGCTCACCGTCCGGATTGCCGGTGATGCTCATGATCCCGCCCATGCCCTGCGCCAGGAAATCGTAACCGGCGCGGTTGGCATAGGGACCGGTCTGTCCGAAGCCGGTGATCGAGCAGTAAATTAACCGCGGAAACTCGAATTTCAGCTCGTCGTAGTTCAGGCGATACTTGGCCATATCGCCGACCTTGAAATTCTCGATGAAGATGTCGCAGCGCGCGATCAGCCGCTTGGCCAGTTCCTGGCCTTCCGGCTTGGCGACGTCCAAGGTGACCGAGCGCTTGTTGCGATTGATCGCGAGATAGTAGGCGCTCTCGGTAGTGTCGTTGCCGGCCGCGTCCTTGACGAAGGGCGGGCCCCATTTGCGCGTATCGTCGCCGGCACCCGGCCGCTCGATCTTGATGATGTCCGCGCCGAGATCGCCGAGGATCTGGGTGCACATCGGCCCGGCCAGGATACGCGTCAAATCGAAAACCCGAAGGCCGGTCAGCGGTCCGGACATTGAAGCTCCCCATGCTTATTGTCCGCCACTCTCGGGGGGCGGCTGGGCAAAAGCAAGCGAGGAGTGGTCTCAGCGCCCCCGGTGCAGGGAATCCAGCGCGCCTTGCAGGATGAAGGCGGCGGCCGATTGATCGACCACCTTGGCGCGCTTCGCCCGCGAGAGATCCGCTTCGATCATGCCGCGGGTGACCGCCATGGTGGACATGCGCTCGTCCCAGAAGGCGATCGGCAAATCGCGCATCGGCTTGAGGTTCAGGGCGAATTGCCGGACGGACTGGCAGCGCGGCCCCTCCGTGCCGTCCATGTTGAGCGGCAGGCCGATGATGAGGCCGCCGATCTGGCGCTCGTCGAGGATGCGCAGGAGCTCGGTCGCATCCTTGGTGAACTTGCTGCGCCGGATCGTGGTCAGTGGTGAGGCGACAAGGTGCCCCGGATCGCCGATCGCGATGCCGATGGTCTTCTCGCCGAGATCCAGTCCGGCGAGGCGCGCATGGCGCGGCAGGGCGGCGACGAGTTCGTTGGGGGTCGCGCAGATCATCGGCGTTTGATACGCGCGCCCGGCGCTCCCGTAAACCCTGCCGTCACTCCGGCAGCAATTCCGTGATCTCGCGCCGGAAGGGCAGGGCGTCGCCGATCGGTGGGGCATCCATCTCTTCGGCATAGCGGCGGCCGCCATAGACCGCGCCCGCGATGGTCGAGGGCGCCCAGGCGTCGCCGGCGCATTTCACGCCAATAATCCCGGCATCGGCCCAATCCTTCTCCCGTGCCTTCATGTCAAGATAGAGCCGGTCATTGGGCAGGCGCGCGGTCACCATTACCACGCTGTCGGCAGCGCGCTTGTCGGTCCGGCTGGTGAAGACGCAGGCGGTCTCGATCCCGCCTTTCCGCACGGCAGAGACGGCGCGGCCGGTGACGATCTCGACACCGAGCTCGAGCAACCGCGCCTGGATCTTGAACTGCTCCATGGTGTTGCGCGCCCAGTTGGAAACTTCCGTCGCCGGCGTCACCAGGGTGACCACGAAGCCCTCGCGCTGCAGCAGCTCCGCCAGCACGCCGCCCATATAGTAGTGATCGTCGTCGTAGAGCGTCACCGTCTTGCCAACCGGGCGCTTGCCCGCCATCAGGTCATCCGGCGTCAGGATCTCGGCATCCGCCGCAATCGGCATCGGCAGGGTGTGGGAATGCGCAACGCCGTCGCGCCGCCAGGTCGAGCCGGTCGCGACCAGCACCTGGCCGAAGCCGAACTCCAGCACCTGGGCGGCGTCGAGCCGGCTGTCGTAGAAGATCTCGACATTCGCCATCTTCGAAAGCTGGAGGGCGCGATAGTCCTTCACGCGGCCCCAGGCCGAGAGACCGGGCAGCTTCTGCTCACGGGCGACGCGACCGCCGAGCTCGGTGGTCGCTTCGGCCAGCGCCACGTCATAACCGCGCTGGCCCAAGGCCCGCGCCGCTTCCAGCCCGGCCGGACCGGCGCCGACGATCAGCACCCGCGCCTCGGATTCCTTGGCGCGGATGAATTCCGGATGCCAGCCCTTGCGCCATTCCTCGCCCATGGCGGGGTTCTGGGTGCAGCGGCTGGGCGACATGGTCATGTCGCCGGAGACGCAGATGTTGCAGCCGATACACTCGCGGATGTCCTCGATGCGGCCTTCCTCGATCTTCTTCGGGAGAAAGGGGTCGGCGATCGAGGGCCGTGCCGCACCGATGAAATCCAGCAGGCCCTGTTTGATCTGCCGTACCATCTGGTCCGGCGAGGTGAAGCGGCCGACGCCGACCACCGGCTTGGAGGTCAGCGCCTTCACGCCGCGCACATACTCTTCTTCGCCGGCTTCCTCGACGAAGCGGGAGGTGCGGGAATCGATGTCCCAGCTGCCCATGGTGAGGTCCCAGAGGTCCGGCACCTCGCCCATGCGGCCGATCACCTCCTCGGCCTCGGACTTGGTGATGCCGTCCGGTCCCATCAATTCTTCCATGGCGAAGCGCACCGCGACCGCGCAGGTATCGCCGACCGCTTCCTTGGTGTCCTCGGTCACCTCGCGCAGCAGGCGCATGCGGTTCTCGAGGCTGCCGCCGTATTCGTCGGAGCGGTGGTTGTAGCGACGCGACAGGAAATGCTGGAACACGCTGAAGCCATGCGCGGCATAGACATAGACGATGTCGAAGCCCGCGCGCTTGGCCCGGATCGCCGCGTTGCGATGCCAGCGCCGGAGATCGCGGATGTCCGCCTGATCCATCGCCCGCGCTTGCATCGGGTCGTAGGTGAAGGTGGCGATCGGCAGATGGCTGGGCCCGAGAGGCGTCTCGCGCGTCGTGAAGTTGGCGCCGTTCATGCCGCTATAGGCGAGCTCGGTCCCGGCTAGTGCCCCCTGGTCGTGCACCACCCTGGCGATCCGCTCGAAGATCGGCAGGTCGCGGTCGTCCCACATCCGGAGCTCGATGAAGGGCGTGATCTCCGAGGTGTGGTGGATTTCGACCTGCTCGGTGCAGATCACCGCCCAGCCGCCGGCGGCCTTGTTCTGCCGCATCTTGATCATGGCGGAAGGGTCGCGGTAGCCCTGGCCGTTGCAATGCGGCACCTGGTAGAAGCGATTCTTCGCGGTGAGCGGACCGATCTTCACCGGTTCGAACAGGATGTCGTAGCGCGGGTCACGCGGCATAAGGACAGGCACTCCCAAACGAAACAGGGCCGCAGATTGCCCGAAGGGGAGTGTATATGGAAAATCGAATTAAATGAGCGACGGCATAGATAATGCCGATTCAGGCCGCACGCCGTGGATGCACGGCGTAGACACGGACTATCCGCCAGGCGAACAGGATGCCGATCCCGGCCAGCAGCGCTCCGCCGCCATAGAGAATGAGCGAGGCCTGCTCGACGATCGCGACGGTGAGCGGGCGATCGAGCCCGATGCTGTTGCCGACCAGGCCTGAAACCGCCGCGCTGATGGCGCCGCCCATGCCGAAGATGGTGGACATCGAGGCGATGGTCGCATCTTCCTCGCCGGGATCCGCGCTTCCCATGATGCGCTGGCTGAGGAAGGAATAGGAGATGCCGAAGCCGCAGCCGATCGGCACCATCGCGATCGCGATGATCGGGAGCGGGCTGGTCGCGAGGGTGAAGGCGAGGCCCGCCAGGCCGATCGCCAGCAAGGTCGGGCCGGCAATGATCGCATGGTCGTGCCAGCGGGCGCCGAGCGGCGCCACCAGCATCGCGGTCAACGACCAGGCGATCGCATGGATCGCGCCGAAATAGCCGGCCCAGGTCGGCGTCAGGCCGCGATAGATCTGCAATATGTAAGGTCCATAGACATAGACCGCGGCTTCCGACAGCGCCATCAGCGCCAGCACCCAGATGCCGAGGCATGCGGGATGGCGGAACCCGGGGAAGGCGGTGGGGAAGAGCTTGTTCCGGCTGCGCCGGTCGAGCGCGAAGGTGAGGGCGATCACGACGATGCCGAAGGGAACCGCGGCGAAGCCGAGCAGGGGACCGAACTCGCCTTCGACCAGCACCGAGAGCCGGTCGGCGACGGCGATCGCCATCACGCCGATCGCGAGCAGCAGCAGTCGCAGCATCGGCGCCGACTGCGCGATCTTCTCATAGGGATGCCGGCGCAGAATCACCCAGCCCAATGCCATCATCGGCAAAGGCAGCATGCCCGAACCGAAGAAAGCGAGGCGCCAGCTGCCGAGATCGGTCAGCCAGCCGCCGAGCAGCGGGCCGATGAAGACGGCGCAGGCCCAGGTTACCGCTTCGATGCCGCCGACCCGCGGCACCAGTGCGTTGTCGAACAGCTCGCGCACCAAGGTGTAGCTCAGTGCCAGCAGGAAGCCCTCGCCCAACCCCTGGATCGCGCGGCCGGCCAGGATGAAGCCGATGTTCGGTGCGATTGCGGCGAGGACGCCGCCGGCGACGACCACCAGTCCGAACACCATCATCGCGTTGCGCGGGCCGAAACGCGCCTTGATCGGCGGCAGCATCGCGCCGCCGAGGATCGAGGTCATGAGATAGAGGCTGGTCGCCCAGCTCAAATAGGCGGCGGCGTCGAGCTCCTCGACCGCGCTCGGCATCGCCGTCGTCGCCATGTACCAGATCGTGGCGTGCAACCCGACGCCGAGATTGACCAGGATCAGCGGCGCGATATTCTGGCGGCGCAGCAGGCGCACCGGCTGCGCATTTTCAACGGCGGAGCTCATCGGCCCAATCTCATCGGAAGGTGCGCCAGTCCTCGCGGGTCTCGCAGCGGAAGGTCTCGAACCCGATGTCGCGTCGCAGATAGGGCGGCAGGACGCAGAGATCGATCTTGCCGCGTTTGCGCGGCTCGCTCTGCCGCAAATCAGGGAGGCGCAGTGCGTGCAGCAGGGCGACGAGGCGCAAGGGCAGGGCGAGAGGCATGGGCACCTCGGCAGGTTCAGGTTTTCCCTCTTAGCGCGTCGTAATTTGAAAAGCAAATACTTTTCAAATTATCGGCCCCGTGCTAGTGTCATCGGCATGAAACATCGAGGCTCGCTCCGCGTCCTGCATGCGCTGAAGTCCGCCGGTCCGCAGACCGCGGAAGCACTCGGCCGCAAGCTCGGCATGACCGCGGTCGGCGCGCGTCAGCATCTCGCGCGCCTGCTGGAGGAGGAGCTGGTCGAAGCGGTCGATCAGAGCGAAGGCGTCGGGCGGCCGAAGCGCATCTGGTCGCTGACCGAGGCCGGCCATGCGCGCTTTCCGGACAACCACGCCGGGCTTACGCTGGAGCTGATCACCGCGATCCGCAAGACCGGCGGCGAGGCGATGCTCGATTCGGTGATCGGGGCGCGCGAGAAGGCGGCGCTATCGACCTATCGCCGCGCGCTGGACGGCGCCGCGTCGCTGAAGGAGAAGGTGAAGCGGCTCGCCAGGATCCGCAGCGAAGAGGGCTACATGGCCACCACCGCGCCCGGCGGCGAGGGCGTCCTGCTGTTGATCGAGAACCACTGCCCGATCTGCGTCGCCGCCAAGGCCTGCCAAGGCTTCTGCCGCTCGGAGCTGGCACTGTTCCGCGAAGCCCTCGGCAGGGACGTCAGCGTCGAGCGCGACGAGCACATCGTCGCCGGCGCGCGGCGCTGCGTCTATCGGATCAGCGCGCGGTAGCTATTTCGCCAGATCGAGCCGCCAGTAGTTGCCCTTCTTTCGGTATGTGCGATTCGGCAGGGCGGTGTCGTCGAGACCCAGCATCGCACCGCAGATATCGTTCCTCACCTCCGGCACCAGGCGATAATACTGGTGCCATTGCGGGTCGAGGCGGATCTCCTTCTTCTTGTTGACGAAGGGATTGGCGGCCGAGCAGTTCACGAAAGTGATGTTGTGGCCGAGGAAACTCTCCTTGTCGGGCGGGCCGTCCACGCCGAGCCTGCCGATGCCGTGCACGGGACGGCTGATCAGGCTCAAGGGGACGTCCTGGTTGTTGTAATAGAGATAGACCCGGTCGCAGATGCCGAGGCTGGTCCCCAGCCCGTCTGGCCGCGACAGCGAATCCACGTCCTCGTCCGATGCCGCCAGCACGACGCGGTCGACCACCGTCTTGAGGTCGGCGGGCGAGATCTGGCCCGGCGCGGTGCCGACGGCCGCGGCCAGTCCAGCGCGCAGGAAATGGTTGCCCATGCTGTGCGCCAGCAGGGTCACGCGGCGGTTGGCGCCGCCTTGCTTGAAGGCGCGTAAGGTCGGTAGCGCCGCCTGCAGGAAGCTCCTGAAGGCGATGCCGGAGAGGCCTGAGCTGCGGTAGTCGGTACGATAGGCGTCGATGCTGAGGCTGCCGAGCGACGGCCAGGTGAAGGCGAGCAGGGTGGAAGGAACTTTCGGCGAGCCCTTGCCGAACCAGTCGCCGAGCATAGCGGCGCGCATCATCACTTCGCGGAAGCGATAGTCGAAGCCGTGCAGATAGATCAGCAGGTGCTTCGCGTTGCCGCCGGCGATCTCGGTTTGCAGCGCGGGCGAGAAGCCGCCCGCCGTGACGGCATCGATCGCGATGTTGGAATTGCCGATCTCGCTTTCGTCGGCGACGGAGGTGATGACCGCCCGGCCGCAGGCGAGGCCGCCATTGGGGCTGAAATCCGTGCCGAAATTGTTGGGCACCGGTCCGAGGATCGCGTTGCGGTTGGTGCCGAAGTAGACCGTGACAGCCATGACCCGAGCTCCCTGCCGAAGCCGGCGTCGATTGCCGGCACAGGCAAGCTAGCCTCAGGGGCTAGGACCGTCGCGGCTTAAGGCTGCGAAGTGGGACGTTCGTCACAGGCCGAGAATCCGAAGGCCGGAATTGGGCGAGGGCCGCGGGACCCCCGAGCACCCGCGGCCCTCGTGTTCCGGCGGCGCGAAGCAATGCTTCACCTGCGCCGGAAAGGCGTGCGCTGACGCGCGCGTTATCGTTTGTGGGGGTTGGAAGAGAGGTGGTTCAACTCCGGACAAGAATCTTTCGACGCTATCCAAACACAGCCGGGTTGAAAGACCGTTAACACGTCGCCGGTGCGAAAAACCGAACAAAACCGCTATCTTGACGCGACCACGCTAGGATAAAATCCCCTGAATTGTCCGGGGGGATTGTTGGATCTGGAACCGCCTGAAGTCGAAGAACCGCGGCGGCGTCCCGGCAAACCGGACCGCCTGTTGCTGTTCTTCGCCGTCTTCTCCGCCGCGATCCTGCTGGGAATCTGGAGTGCGACGGCCCTGGTGGCGATGGATCGCCGCGAAGACACCTTCCATTCCGCCAGGCTCGAGATCCTGGGTGCGCAGCGGCTGCTCCGGGCGCAGACCGCGCGCACTTACGAGGTCATGCAGTCCGCCCTGACGATCACCAACAATTGGCTGAAGAAGAATTCCGGCCCGGCCGGCACCGCCGGATTTGCGGACCTGATGGAGACCATCAACCAGATGGTCTCCTTCGAGGATGAGCCGGTGGCGCTGCGCTTCGTCGACAACGCGGGCTACCTGCATCGGCCCGCGGATCTCGGCGAGGAGAACATCTCGATCTATGTCGGCGACCGAGATTATTTCAAGGCGCTTAAGGACCAGCCGCCGGGCAGCATCTTTCTCGGCCCCGCCGTCGTCAGCCGCGACAGCGGCGCCGAAGTCCTGCCGGTCGTGATGCGGGCCTACCCCAACCGTTACGGCGTCGGCTACATCATCGCTGCCGTACGCACGACCGCCTTTCGCAGCAGCTACGACGGGCTGCTGATCTCGGCGCCGAGCCGGATCGGTTTCGTCCGCGGCGACGGTACCGTGCTGATGGCCTGGCCGGTCAACGAATGGGTGGGCCGGCAGGTGCCCGAGATCTCGGATCTCGCCGTGAGCCAGGCCGGCAACACCCGCGGTCGCGGCAATGCGACGCCGGGCATCGTCCAGAACGGGAAGAGCCTGCTCGCCTACATCCGCCTTTCCGGCGAGCCGATCATGATCTTCGCCTTGTTCGACACCGCCGATCTGCAGCGGAAATGGCTGCTGGGGATGATCTGGCCTTTTTCCCTCGCCGTGTTGACCACGTTGATCGTGCTGGCCGCGACCGTCTGGATCGGGCGATTGATGCGGCGGAACCAGGCCTATTCCGCGGAAGTCGCCGCGGCCCTGGTCCAGGCGCAGGCGGCCAACGTCGCCAAGCAGGATTTCCTCGCCAACATGAGCCACGAGCTGCGCACGCCCTTGAACGCGATCATCGGCTTCTCTGAGGTGATCGAGAAGGAGATGATGGGACCGGTCGGGACGCGTGCCTATCGCGGCTATGCTGCCGACATCGCCAAGGCGGGCGGGCATCTGCTCGGCATCGTGCGCGAGATCCTGGATTTTGCCCGGATCGATGCCGGCACCTTCCGCACCGGCGACCACCCGGTCGACGTGCGGCGCTGTCTTGCCCAATGCACCGACCTGGTGCGCGACATCGCAGCCGCCAAGCAGATCACGATCGATCTCGACCTCGGCGACAACCTGCCCGCCGTGCTGGCCGACGAGACGCATCTGCGGCAAGTCTTTCTCAACCTGATCGGCAATGCGGTGAAGTTCACGCCGGAAGGCGGAGTGATCTCGATCCATGCCAGCGATCCCTCGGACAGCTCTCCCGCCGGCGCGCTGGTAATCTCGGTCGCGGACAGCGGCATCGGCATTCCGCGTGACAAGATCGACAAGCTGTTCCAGCCCTTCGTGCAGCTCGCCGGCAGCCAAAGTCGCAGCCATGGCGGCCTCGGCCTCGGTTTGGTGAACACGAAACGCATCGTCGAGGCCTATGGCGGCGCGGTCTGGCTCGACAGCGAGCTCGGCGCCGGCGCAACCGCCTACGTCAGCATCCCGAAATCCCGGCTGGGCAAGGCCATATCGCCGGAGACGCCGAGAGATGTCGTCGCCGCGGGGACGGCGAGCCGCTGAAGGAAGACAGCCAACGCATGCTCAAAGCCGATTACCCGAGAATTGTTGGCCGCCGCCTTCCTCGAGCGCTGTCATCCGCGAACCGCGGACTTCTTCCGCTATTGGCAGTCGAAGCGCCGGAGCGGGATGTTCCCAGCGCGCGCCGACCTCGATCCGATCGAGATGAAGCCCTGGCTGCCCGGTCTGGTGCTGGTCGATGTCACGCCGATGCCCGGTCAATCGCCGCCATATCGTCTGACCTACCGGTTGATCGGCACCGGGGCGACCAGCCTGCGCGGCCAGGAGGGCACCGGCAAGCGCGTCCAAGAGGCCTATTTCGGCAACAGCCTGGCGGAGATCATGGAGAATTACCGGCTGGTGATCGAGGAGCGCCAGATCGTCTATGACGGCGACCGGACGCTCTCTGAAAATGGCGCAAAGCTCGAAGCCGAGACGCTGCTCCTGCCGTTGGCGAGCGATGGCTCCGCCATCGACATGGTCGTCTGCTACCAGGAAATCGAGATGGTTCGCCCGGGATGACCGCGCTGCTCTCCGCCGCCGGGTCCGGCGGCCGATAGGAATTAGAGCTTAATACAAAATAAAGTTTCTGGGCGCAATTTGCCCCTGTCGGCCTGTGGAATCTGTTCCACGGCAGCTAAAGCGCGTTCGGGGGGATCCGTCATGCGTCTCTGGAACCGGCTTCCATTGGCAGCAAAGCTGTTGCTGCCTATTTGCACCGCCTTGGTCATCGGCCTTGCGGCGTCTACCTTCGTGGTTGCGACCCAATCCGGACGCGAGACCGAGAAGCTCTCGATGGCGCTGGGGCGCGCTGCGGCGGACCAGGCCGCGACCGCCATCCAGCTCCGTTTCGAGACGGCGTTCCGTCTGGCAAGGCTGCTCGCCCAGAACGCCGCGACCATCCAGACGGAGAAGGGCACGCGCGAGATGCTTGCGCGCATCGCCCTCGATGCAACCCGGACGGCGCCGGACCTGGTCGGTGCCTGGGTCGAATTCGCGCCCGATGCCTTCGACGGCGCCGACAAGGACCACGCCGATCCGAAGAAAATGGTGAACGACAGCAGCGGCCGCGCTTCGCTCTACGCGGTGAACTCGCCCGACGGGGTCAAGCTGCAGCAGAACAGCGACGCCGTGATCATGGAGCAGGACTATTTCACCAAGTCCTACAAGAGCGGGAAGGAGGAGGTGACCGAGCCCTATATCTTCCCGGTCAACGGCAAGGACGTGTTGATGACCAGCCTGACGGTGCCGATCGTGGTCGACGGCAAGACCCTCGGGACCGCCGGCGTCGATATCGACCTCAGCGCGCTTAACGCCGAGCTGGCGACGATGAAGCCGCTCGGCGACGGCAGCGTCTATCTGATTTCATCGGGCGGACTCTGGGTCTCCTACAAGGACCCGGAACGGCTGGGCAAGAAGGTCCACGACACCCAGCCTTCGCTCGATGCCGGTTTCGAGAAGGCCGCCGCCGGCGAGACCCACGAGACCACCGACTTCTCTGAATCGCTCCAGAGCGATGTCAACCGCTTGTTCATTCCGGTGAAGCTCGGCCGAGCCGAAACGCCTTGGGTCGTGATGTCGAACCTGGTCGGCGCGACGGTCGATCGGCCGACCCGTGACGTCACCCATGTGATCGAGATCTCGTCCGCCATCCTGGTGATCCTGCTCGCCTTGGTGATGGCGATGCTGGTGCGATACCTGGCCTCCAAGCCGGTGCGTTCGCTGGCCGGCGTGGTCAACACGCTCGCTGACGGCAAAACCGACGGCACCGTGCCCGGCGTCGGGCGCGGCGACGAGCTCGGCGTGATGGCGAAGGCGATCGAATTCTTCCGCCAGAAGCTGATCGAGATCGAGGCGCTGCGCCGCAAGACCGAGGATGCGGAACGCGAGGCCTCGGCAGCGCGCCGCCGCGGCATGCTGGAGCTTGCCGACAGTTTCGAGGCCTCGGTGCAAGGCGTCGTCCAGGCGGTCTCCGCCTCGGCGGTCGAGCTCGAATCCAACGCTCAGTCCATGGCGTCCGTGGCCGAAGAGGCGACCCGGCAGGCCGCCGCCGTCGCCGCCGCCACCACCGAGGCATCGGCCAGCGTCACCACCGTGGCCTCGGCCTCCGAGGAGCTTTCCGCCTCGATCTCGGAGATAAGCCGGCAGGTCAACGACAGCTCGACCGCGGCGAGGAATGCGGTGACCGAGGTCGAATCCACCGGCAGCACGATGTCGGAGCTGGCCGCCGCGGCTGCGGAGATCGGCGGCATCGTGAAACTGATCGGCGACATCGCCGGCCAGACCAACCTGCTGGCCCTGAACGCCACCATCGAGGCGGCGCGCGCCGGCGATGCCGGCAAGGGCTTCGCCGTGGTGGCCAGCGAGGTGAAGAGCCTCGCCAATCAGACGGCGAAGGCCGCCGAGGAGATCACCGGCCGCATCTCCCGCATCCAGAGCACGACGGAGAGTGCGGTCAACGCCATGAACAGCGTCAAGACCACGATCTCCCGCGTGAACGAGATCGCGGCCGCCATCGCCGCCGCGGTGGAAGAGCAGACCGCGGCCACCAAGGAAATCTCCGGCAACGCGACCCAGGCCGCCTCCGGCACCGAAGAAGTCGCGCGCAATATCAGCGGCGTCTCGCGCGCCGCCCAGGACGCCGGCGGCGCCGCGTCGCAGGTCCGCGAGGCCTCCGGCGAGCTTGCGAAACAGGCCGAGGCCCTGCGGAAAGAGGTCGACACCTTCATCGCCAAGGTGCGCGCCGGTTAAGAGGCGTCAGGCGGCCTTGATGCCGGAGATATAGCGCTCGACTTCGGTGCGCATAATCTCGGCCTGCGCGGCCAGATCCTTCGACGCGTCGAGCAGTTGACCGGCGGCCCGCCCGGTCTCGTCGGCCGCTTCGGTTACGGAAACGATGTTCGAGGACACTTCCTGTGTGCCCGCCGAGGCCTGCTGGACGTTGCGCGCGATCTCCTGGGTGGCGGAGCCCTGCTGATCGACGGCGGTTGCGACGCTGGAGGTGATTGCGTTGATCCGCGCGATGATCGCCGAAATGTCGCCGATCGAGCGCACGGTTTCGTCCGTCGCCTGCTGAATGCTGCCGATCTGGGTGCCGATCTCCTCGGTTGCCCTGGCGGTCTGCGTGGCCAGTGACTTCACCTCGGAAGCGACCACGGCAAAGCCCTTGCCGGCTTCACCGGCCCGTGCGGCCTCGATCGTGGCATTGAGCGCGAGCAGGTTGGTTTGGCTGGCGATTTCGCTGATCAGGCTCACCACGGCGCCGATCTTCTGCGCCGCTTCGGACAAGGCCTTCACCAGTTCGCCGGACTTGTGCGCCTGGGCGACGGCGTCGGCCGCGATTTTGGTCGACTCCGCCATCTGTCGGCTGATCTCTGCGACCGAGGCGGAGAGCTCTTCCGCCGCGGATGCAACGGTCTGGACATTGGCCGAGGCCTGTTCCGAGGCGCTGGCGACTGCGCCCGCCTGGCTCGCGGTCCGTTCGGCGGTTTCGGTCATGGTGCTGGCGGTGGTTTGCATGCCGCCGGCCGAGTTCGAGACGGTCTTCACCACGGCGGTCACCTGCCGCTCGAAGTCGGCGGTCAGCGTATCGATGGTCTGCGCACGCTTGGCGCGCGATGCCTGCTCGTTGGTGCGCTCGGCCTCGAGCCGGAAGCGGTCCATGCCGCTCTGCTTGAACACTTGCATGGCGCGCGCCATCGATCCGATCTGATCGTTGCGCTCGAGATAGGGGATCGCCGCGGTCTCCACGTTCTCGGTCAAAGCGGTCATGGCGTCGCCGGTCCGCCCGAGCAGCCGCAAGGCGGTGCGGGTGGACAGGAAGGCGACGATGGTCAGCGCGATCAGGCCGAGCAGGCCGATCAACCCGACGACGAGCGGGATCCACTGAAAGGTGGCATCGCCGCTCGCCTCGATCGCCGTATCGGTGTCGAGCAGCTTGCTGCGGATGTCGTCCATCACGCCTTCCAGCTCTTCGAAGGCGCCGTCATATTCGTCGTATTTGGCGTCGGCGGCCTTCGGGTCGGTGAGTGCGAGCTGGACTTCCGCGGTGGTCGCGCTGAGCACGCCGTCCATCAGGCCCTGGGCCTTCTGGTAACCGGCGAGAATCTCTGCGGGCAGGTTCAGCGTCACGTTGGTCGAGAGCGAGTCCTTGATATTCTGGAACTGCTCTTCCATGTCGTCGGCGAGTTCCTTCTTTGCCTCTTCGTCGCCGCCGGTATTGGCGATCCTGAGCGCGCGCAGCACGTCGTCCCGCAACCCATCCATCCGCCCATCCATAAGCGTGTGGTTGCGCAAAGCGGTCTTGGTGTCGACCACCTGGTGAAATGCAGTGCTGAGGTGAAAGCTCGCGATGAGCCCGACGGCGGTGATCAGCAGCGCGGTCAGCCATCCGATCGCCGGCCCAGCCAGCAGGAGGGTCCGAAGTGAAAGTCGCTGCATGATGAGCCCCTGAACGCGCAGTTTGGAATCAAAGTGCGGCCACTTGTGCGGCCGCATCGCCGGTCAGCTAACCGCGAAAGCTTTGATTTTGCGTTAAGGCAGCGAGCACGGTCGCTGATCTTGCACAACGCCGTATGCCGGGTCTGGGACTGGCGTCCCAGGAATTCGGGTTTGAGCCGCATTTGGGAACGGGATCGCAGTCCCGTTCCCAAAATGCATGCCGATAGTCTCTGGTCTGATCGCAGAACTCTGTCAGCGAATTGTCAGGCTTTGCCGACTTCCTTGGCGGTCAGATCGAGCGCTTGCTTGGTCAAGCCGGCCCATTCGTCGATGTCGGCCTTGGTCCAGGTCAGCGGCGGTGAGATCAGCATGGTGTCGCGGGTCGCCCGCATCACCAGGCCGAGCTTGAAGCAATGATCGCGGCAGATCGTGCCGGTGTCGCCGACCGGATCGAAGGTCTTGCGCGTCTTCTTGTCCTTCACCAGCTCGATCGCACCCATGAGGCCGAGGTTGCGGACTTCACCGACCAGCGGATGGTCGAGGAATTCCTGCATTCTCTTGGCGAGATAGGGGCCGGTCTCGTTCTTCACCCGGTCGACCAGCTTCTCATCATTCATGATGCGAATATTCTCGATCGCCACCGCGCAGGCGACCGGATGTCCGGAATAGGTGAAGCCATGGGCGAAGTCGCCCATCGCGCCCAGCACATCCGCCACCCGATCCCCGACCATGATCGCCGAGAGCGGGATGTAGCCGGAGGTGATGCCCTTGGCCAGGGTCATGAAGTCGGCCTCGATGCCGTAATATTCCGAGGCGAACCAATGGCCGGTGCGGCCGAAGCCGCAGATCACTTCGTCCGCAATGAGCAGGATGTCGTGCTTCTTGCAGATCTTCTGGATCTCCGGCCAGTAGGTCTGCGGCGGGATGATGACGCCACCCGCGCCCTGGATCGGCTCGCCGATGAAGGCAGCGATATTCTCAGGCCCGAGCTCCTGGATCTTATCCTCCAGCGCCTGGGCGCAGAGCTTGCCGAAGGCGTCCGGTGTCATGTCGCCACCCTCGCCATACCAGTAGGGCTGGCGGATATGCACGAAGCCTGGCAACGGCAGATCGGCGAGCTCGTGCATGTAGCTCATGCCGCCCAGGGACGCCGCCACCATGGTCGAGCCGTGATAGCCGTTGGTCCGGGCAATGATGGTCTTCTTTTTCGGCTGCTTCTTCAGATTCCAGTAGCTCCGCACCATGCGCACGATGGTGTCGTTCGCATCCGAACCCGACTGGCCGTAGAAGACATGGTTGAACTGCTTCGGCGTCATGTCGATCAGGATTCGCGACAGCTCGGCCACCGGCGGATGCGTGGTCTTGAAGAAGGTGTTGTAGTAGGGCAGCTCGAGGAGCTGCTTGTAGGCGACCTCGGCGATCGACTTGCGGCCGTAGCCGACATTGACGCACCAGAGGCCGGCGAAGGCGTCGAGCAGCTTCACGCCCTCGGAGTCGATGAGATGCGTGCCCTCGGCCTTGGTGATGACGCGCGGGCCGACCTTGTGCAGCTGGGCATGGTCGGTGAACGGATGGACATGGGCGCGGTCCAGCGCCTGCCATTCACGGGTCGAATTGCGTGCGGGTTGTGCAGACATAACGGTGTTCCTTCCTGAATGTGTCGCGCGGCATCAGCCGCAGGTTCCGCGGAAGGAAGGCGTCACGGATTGAAGTTGATCCGCGCGGTCAGGACCAGGAGCTCGTATTTGTTGGCGAACATCTCAGCCCCCTATCTCTCGCCATGGTCCGCGCAGGCGGACCATCCAAGAGTTTCTGCGGAGTGACCGATGCAAACTCGTGGATCCTCCGCCTTCGCGGAGGATGACGAGTCAAAACACATGTGTCCGACTACGGGCATGCATTACACATTCAGCAGCAGATGCTCGCGCTCCCAGGAGCTGATGACGTTCTGGTAGGCTGCCAGTTCGGCGGTCTTCACGACATAGAGAGCCTGGATGAACTTCTCGCCCAGCAGGCTCTTGATCGGCTTGCAGGCCATGAAACGGCTTAAGGCCTCATAGGCGGTCTTCGGCAGAGTATGCGGCATGCGATAGGCGCTGCCTTCGATCTGGTTCGAGGGCTTCAGCCTTTCGGTCATGCCGATGTAACCGCAGACCAGGGTCGCGGCCATCGCGAGGTAGGGATTGGCATCCGCGCCGGCGAGCCGGTTCTCGATCCGCCGGCCGGCCGCGTTGGAGACCGGCACGCGCAACCCGCAGGAACGGTTGTCGATACCCCATTGCACGTTGATCGGCGCGTCGAACTGCGGCTGCAGCCGGCGATAGGAGTTGATGTTCGGCGCCAGCATCGGGATCACCTGGGGCAGGTAGCGCTGCAGCCCGGCGACATAGGCACGGAACAGGGCGGTGTCGCGGCCCTTGGAATCGGCGAACAGGTTGCGGTTGGTGCGCTTGTCCGTCACCGATTGGTGGACATGCATCGAGCTGCCCGGCTGGTTGGCCAGCGGCTTCGCCATGAAGGTAGCATAGACATTGTGCTTCAAGGCGGCATGGCGGACCGTGCGCTTGAAGAGAAACGCCTGGTCGGCGAGCTCCAGCGGGTTGCCGTGGTTGAAGTTGATTTCCATCTGCGCCGATCCGGATTCATGGACCAGCGTATCGACGTCGATCTCGGAGACCTCGCAGTAGTCGTAGACGTCCTCGAAGATGGGATCGAACTCGTTCACCGCGTCGATGCCATAGGCCTGGCTGCCGGTCTCCGGCCGGCCGCTCTTGCCGACCGGAGGCAGCAGCGGCAAGTCGGGATCGGTGTTGGGCTGCACCAGGTAGAACTCGAGCTCCGGTGCGACCACCGGCTTCCAGCCCTTATCGTCATAAAGCTGCAGCACGCGCTTCAGCACATAGCGCGAAGCCATCTCGACCGGCTTGTCGTCGCCGTCATAGGCGTCGTGGATCACCTGCGCGGTCGGGCTTTCATACCAGGGGACGATCCGCACGGTGTCGGAATCCGGGCGCATATAGACGTCGGGATCTTCATAGGAGCCGACGCTGTCCTCATCGACGTCCGGATATTCGCCGGTGACGGTCTGCAGGAACACGCTGGTCGGCAGGCGCAGGCTCTCGCCCTTGGAGCTTTTGATGAACTTGCGAGAGGGCAGGATCTTACCGCGCGGGATCCCGTTGATGTCGGGGACCAGGCACTCGACCTCATCGACCTTGCGCTCGGTCAGCCAATCTTCCAAATACTTCATAAAATGACCGCTGGTTTGCCAAACTGAGCCGGCGACGGAATGGCCCAGGCATGTCATCCCGGTCGTCCCCGGCGGGCCGGAGACTAGCCCAGATTCGGGCGCCCTGGCAAAGGGGCCCCCAGGGTTATCTAGGCAGCTGAAATCCGCGGAAATAGGGCATTTCCGTTACGGTTTGATACCATCAGGTCGGTTGAAACCGTCGGCCGATCCCACTACCTTTTGCACTGCAGCAAAATAAAATATGTGGAGAACCAGAATGCGTCTCGACGGCAAGGTGGCGCTGATCACCGGTGCGGCCAGCGGTATCGGCAAGGCGATCGCGGAAACCTATGCGCAGGCCGGCGCCAAGATCGGCATCGCCGACCTGAACCAGGCCGGCGCCGACGCGGCCGCCGCCGAGATCAAGGCCAAAGGCGGCGAGGCGATCGGCATCGCCATGGATGTTTCCGACGAGCAGGCGGTCGAGACCGGCACTGACCTCGCGGCGAAGACCTTCGGCACCATCGATATCGTGATCTCCAATGCCGGCATCCAGATCGTGAAGCCGGTGCATGAATTCCCCTTTGCCGAGTGGAAGAAGATGATGGGGATCCATCTCGACGGTGGCTTCCTGATCACCAAGGCCGCGATGAAATACATGTACAAGGACAAACGCGGCGGCACGATCATCTACATGGGCTCGGTGCACAGCCACGAAGCCTCGAAGCTCAAAGCCCCCTATGTCGCGGCCAAGCACGGCCTGCTCGGTCTGGCGCGGGTCGTGGCGAAGGAGGGCGCCGAATACAACGTGCGCTCGCATGTGATCTGCCCCGGCTTCGTGCGCACGCCGCTAGTGGACAAGCAAATCCCCGAACAGGCCAAGGAGTTTGGGATCACCGAGGACCAGGTGATCAAGAACATCATGCTGAAGGACACCGTGGACGGCATCTTCACCACCGTCGAGGACGTGGCGCAGATGGCCCTGTTCCTGGCCTCCTATCCGTCGGCGGCGCTGACCGGCCAGTCCTTCATCGTCAGCCACGGCTGGTCGATGAAGTGACCGAGCGCATCCAGCTTCCCGCATACGAGACCGTCGCCCTGGTGCTCCAGGGCGGCGGCGCGCTCGGCTCCTATCAGGCCGGTGTCTACCAGGGCCTGCATGAAGCCGGGATCATGCCCAACTGGTTCTGCGGCATCTCGATCGGCGCGCTCAACGCCGCGATCCTTGCCGGCAATGCGCCGGAGAAGCGGCTGGAGCGCCTGACCGAGTTCTGGGACACGATCTGCAGCTCGGCGCTGTTGCCGGAATGGAATGTCGACGACCGCTTCGCCCCGAAGCTCGGCAGCGGCGACCTCCGCTCCGCCGCCAGCGCCTTCGCCGCGGCGCGGGCGTTGTTCGAAGGCCAGCGTGGCTTCTACAAGCTCCGCTTCCCGCCGCCCTTCGTCATGCCCGGCGGCGGTCCCGCCGCCACCAGCTATTACGACACCGCGCCCTTGAAGGAGACCTTGGAACGGCTCTGCGATTTCGACCGGATCAATTCCCGCGAAGTGCGGGTCTCGGTGGGCGCGGTCGATGTCGAGACCGGCAACTTCGCCTATTTCGACAACGCCAACCGCGAACTCCGGCCCGAGCATTTCATGGCCTCGGGTGCGCTGCCACCGAGCTTCCCCGCGGTCGAGATCGACGGCCGGCACTACTGGGACGGCGGCCTGCTGTCCAACACGCCGCTCATCGAGGTGCTGCAGCATCTGCCGCGCCGCGACACGCTGGCCTTCCAGGTCGATCTCTGGTCGTCGCGGGGTCCGCTGCCGAAGAACGTCTTCGACGTCGAGGAGCGCAAGAAGGACATCCAGTATTCCAGCCGCACCCGCCAGGCGACCGATGTCAGCCTCGAGATTCAAAAGCTCCGACGCACCGTGCGCTCGCTCCTGCAGAAGCTGCCCGAGGGCCTGGACAACGACCCCGACGTGGTCGCTGCTCGGGAGCAGTCCTGCAGCAAGGTCCACAACGTCATCCACCTGATCTACCGCGACAAGGCCTTCGAGGCCTATCACAAGGACTACGAGTTCAGCCGGCTGACGATGCGCGAGCACTGGGAGTCCGGTTTGGACGACATCCGCCGCACGCTCGCCTACCCGGAATGGCTGGAGCGACCCGACAACGAAAGCGGCGTCATCACCCACGACGTGCACCGCCTGCACGTGAAGACGTGAGCGGGCGCTACGTCAAACCCAGGCCGTCATCCCGGCGCTAGGCGCCGGGATCCACGCCTTGGGCTCGATGAAAGAAAAGGCGTGGATCCCGTGACCAAGTCACGGGATGACGACCGAGTAGGCGGGTTTACCGAAACACGATCACCGGCGCGGCATCTGCGGTGCGGATGACCTGCGCTTCCGCCCCATAAGCCGACGACAACACCTCCGCCTGCAGCGCCGCTTCCGGGCCGCCTTCGCTGATGATGCGCCCCTGGTGCAGCAGCACCACGCGATCGGCAAACCGCGCGGCGTCGTTGAGGTCGTGCAGCGCCAGCACCACCCCGATCCCGGCGATGGTGAGGTCGCGCAAGAGCCGCATCACCGCCAGCCGATGGCCGGGATCGAGACTGGCGGTCGGCTCGTCCAGCAGCAGCATCCTGGGCTCGCTGTCCTCGCGCAGCCGCCAGACTTGCGCGATCACCCGCGCCAATTGCACGCGCTGGCGTTCGCCGCCGGAGATCCGCTGATAGGAACGATCGCGCAGCTGCCAGGCATCGGTCAGCCGCAAGGCCGTCTCCGCGGCGGCGCGATCCTCCCGCGCCGATGTCTTGCCGTGATAGGGCGAGCGGCCGAGCATCACCAGGTCCATGACCCGGATCGGAAAGGCGACCTCCAGCGATTGCGGCAGGAAGGCGCGCCGGCGGGCGAGCGCGACCGGCGCCCAGTCGGCGATCGGCTTGCCGCCGAAGCTGACGCTGCCGCTGTCGGCGGCGCTCCGCCCGGCGAGCAGGTCCAGCAAGGTGGATTTGCCGGCGCCGTTCGGGCCGATGATCGCGGTGCAGGCGCCCGCCGGCACTTCCAGCGAGAGGTCGCTCAAGCCGCCGATCCGCCGCGAGATGTTGCTGGCGCGGATCATGCACCGATGCTCCGGCTGCGCCCGAGCAGCAAGGCCAGGAAGAAGGGAGCGCCCAACAGGCTGGTGACGATGCCGATCGGCAATTCCGCCGGCGCCACGATCAACCGGCAGAGCGTGTCGGCGAGCAGGATCAGGATCCCGCCCAGCAGGGCGGCGCCGATCAGCAGCGCGCGGTGGGCCGGTCCGATCGCCAGCCGGATCATGTGCGGCGCCACGATGCCGACGAAGACGATGACGCCGCAGAAGGCGACCGCGGTGCCGACCCCGGCAGCGACCGCGACGATCAGCAGCTTCTTCGCGGCCTCGACATGGAAGCCCAGCGTCTGCGCCTCGCGCTCGCCCAGCATCATCCCGTCCAGCACCCGCGCGAGACCGAGGCAGGCGACAACCACGATGAGCGCCACCGGGCCGACGGCGGAGAGGGGACCCCAGCCGCTGCCGCCGAGGCTGCCCAGCATCCAGAAATTGATGGTGCGGAGCTGGGCGTCATTGCCGATGAAGGTGAGCAGCCCGATCCCCGCCATGACCACGGCGTTCACGGCAATGCCGGCCAGCAGCATGGTGGCGATGTCGGTGCGGCCGTCGCGCTGGGCCAGCCGCTGGATCACCAGGACCACGGCGATGCCGCCGAGGAAGGCGGCGACCGGCATCGCATAGAGCCGCAGGCTGTCCGGGATGAAGCTGAAGGAGGCACCGAACACGATGAAACTCGCGGCGGCGAGCGCAGCACCCCCGGAGACCCCGATCAGGGTCGGGTCCGCCAACGGGTTGCGGAACAGGCCCTGCATCGCCGTGCCGCCCACCGCCAGCACCGCGCCGACCGCGAGGCCCATCAGGCTGCGCGGGATGCGCAGATCGAGGATGACGTCCTTGAGCATGGCATCGACATCGCCGCCGCTGAGCGCGGCGCCGATCTCCCCGAGCGTGATCGGGATCGGCCCCAAGGCCACCGAGAGCAGGAAGGCGCCGACGACCCCGGCCACCAGCAGCGGCAGGATCACCGCGGCCGCCGACGCGATGCTATCTTCGACCTTGGCGAGCGTCGACTCCGTCACGAACTGGTCCAGGGCCGGTCGGGGAGCGCCGGCAGGGTTGCATTCGGATGCAAGGCCGCGGCGAGGTCGCGGATTGCATGCGCGGTGCGCGGCCCGAAGTTCAGCATGTAGTTGCCGTCGAGTGCCACGATCCGCTTCTCCTTCGCGGCGGCGAGCTTCGCCAGGGCGGGCAGCATGGCGACCGCGTTGATGCCGCCGATCTCGTCCACCGTCTGCTTCATCATCAGCAGGTATTCCGGATCGGCGGCGAGCGACGCCTCTGGCGAGACCGGTTTGTAGCCGTCCACCCCGGCAAAGCTGTTCTCGCCGCCGGCGCGCGCGATCATCTCGCCGGCTGCCGTGCCGTCACCGGCGCCGCGCAAGCCGCTCGGGCCGACCGCAATCAGGAACAGCACCTCGGGTCGCTTCGCGATGCCGGCGACCGCGGTCTCGACCGCCTTCAGGTCGGCGACATAGCCTTCGATCATGGTCTCGGCTTCCGCCTGGTGGCCGATCGCGTCGCCGACGAAGCGGATCTTCGGCACCACCGAGGCGGCGGTATGGTCGCCGCTGAAATGCGCCACCGGGGCGCCCATGTTCTGCAGCTGGTCGAGCACGTCCTTCGGCCCGGCATCGACGTCGGCCAGGATGAGGTCGGGCCTGGTCGAGAGAATGCCCTCGACCGAGAGCTGCCGCAGATAGCCGACCTTCGGCAAAGGTGCCACCGCGCGCCAGGGATAGAGGCTGGTGATATCGACCGCGACCACCCGCGCGCCTTCACCCAAAGCGAAGACGATTTCGGTCATGGCTCCGCCGATGGCGACGATCCGCTGCGGCGCGGCCGCAAAGGCAGGCCGCGCCACAATCAGCGCCGCCCCTCCGGCGAGGAAGCTGCGACGATTGATCATGCCGTCGCTCCCAGATCACGGACCAGGTCGCGCCAGGCTTCGAGCTCCGGCTGCCCCGGCTTGCGCACACCGAAGAAGGTCGCCATGCGCTCGCCTATGCCGTCGAACACTTCGACCGAGGTGACGATGCCGTCGCTGGTCGGCTTCTCGACCTTCCAGACCTCGGCGACCTTGTCCTCGCGGAGATGCAGGTTGAACTCCGGATCCAGCACGTTCAGCCATTCGCCGACCGTCTGGATCCGCACAACCGGCCCGCTGTGGATCTGAATTATCCCCGGATTGCCGACGAAGACCATGATCGGCACCGCGCGCTCCGATGCGGTCTCCAGCAGGCGTCGTACCATGCTGTTTTCGAGCCGTCGGCTGAACCGCCCCTCGGCCAGGCGAAACGCCTGGTTCGGCTGCGCCTTGTGTTTCATCAGCAGCGGCACGAAGTCATGCGTGTCCTTGAGGTTCTGCCAGCCCTCGAGCAGCGACCCGGCATCGATCTCGGCATCGGCGCGCGGCGCGGCCTTGGTCGCCGGTGCCGCGAGATCGAGCTGCGCCGACTGGATCGGCGCGCGGAGATCGGCGATCAAAGCGCCCCAGGCCGCCGCATCGGTGTTCTCCCCGGCATAGATCTTGTGCACGGCGGTGCCGTGGCGGTCGAAGATCTGCAGGCTCTTCAGGATGCCGCGCCGACTCTCTTCCTCGACCGCAAACATGAAGCGCCAGGACTTCAGGAAAATGCGGAGATCGATGTCGGGACCCAAGACCAGGCCGACATGGTCGTTGAAGCTGGCCTCGGCGTAAGTGCCGCGGCGCTCATGCACCACGGTCTCGTTGCGGGTCAGGGCCATCACTTTGCCGAGCTTCGGCAGCCGCGCGAACAGGCCCGGCCAATCCGGCTGCAGGCGGATGGTTTTCTCCCCGAGACCGGAGGCGACCAGTTCGGCCTCGCTGACGCCCAGCGCCTCGGCGGCGTCGCGATTGCGGATGCGGGGCTTGGCCTGGCGCAGTTCAAGCCAGAGCTGCCGGAGATCGGCTTCGGGGAGCTGGGGTTCGTCGAGCGGCATGGATACCTCGGGTTGATCAGATCAGCTTGAAGGGAATGGGGATTTCGACGATCGCCCGGACCGTGCGGCCGCCGACCTTCTGCGGGACGAAAGCGCAGTTGGCGATGGCTTCCTGCGCCGCTTGGTCGAGCAGGCGATGGCCGGAGCTCTGCGCGACCGAGACCTCGATCGGCTTGCCGTCGGGGCCGATCAGCGCATGGACCACGACCGTGCCTTCCTGGTTGCGCCTGCGCGCGCGCTCCGGATAGGAGATCGAGCAGGCACCGGCATAGTTCGGGTTGGTGACCCTGACCGGCACGTCGCTGATCGCCGCGCTCTGGTTGGCGGCCGGCGCGGGCTTGGACTGCGCCGCCGGCGAATCCTGCGCCGGCGTCGACGAAGGCGAGGGTGCGGCTGCGGGAGCCGGCACGGCCTGCTTCTCCGCGACGGCCGGTGCGGCGGCTTTCTTGCTCTGCTTCTTCTTCGGTTTCTCCGGCTTCTTCTTTGTCTCCTTGGGTTTCGGCTTCTCCTCTGCGTTCTTCAGCGCGACCGCATCCACGGGCTCCGGTTCGGCGACGCGCGTCGCCTTCGGGTCGAAGGGGAAGCTCTCAGGCTCCGGCAGGTCCGGCGGCGCGAAATCGACGACCGGTTCCGGCGGCGCGGCCGGCGGCTCCGGCTGCGGCAGCGCGATCCCGGTCGCGGGGAGCGGCAGCGGCTCGAACTCCGGCTCGAGATCGGGCGCTGCCACGGAAGGGGCGGGAAGCAACTCTTCCGGTGCCGGCGCCGCGGCGGGGGCGAGCGAGATGAAGGTGACCGGCGGCTGCACCTGGTCGCCCTCGGACAGGCCGAGCCAGATCACCAGCACCACGGCGCCGTGGATCAGCAGCGACGGCAACAGGCTGAGCAGCGAGCCGGATTGCACCGGCTCGTTGCCCACCTTGTCAAAGATGCCGTCGCCCACCGCCATCGCTAGAACGACGCGCCGTAGCTGATGGCAACGCGGAAGTCGCGGCCCGGGGCCTCTTCCAGGGCGCGGAAGCGCTCGTAGTCCTCGTTGAGCAGGTTGTCGATCCCGGCATCGACCCTGAAGCCCTTGAGCAAGCCTTCCTCGGGCACCCAGCTCGCGAAGATGCCGACCACGTTGAAGCTGCCGACCGCCAGCTCGTCCATGTCGGCATCGGGGAGACGGTGCTGCGCCCAGTTATGCTCCTCGGTCACCCCGAAGGCGAGGTCGAGCGGCGGTACCTTGGCGCCGACGGTGACGTAGAGCTTGTCGGCCGGGATCGATGTCAGCGGCTGGTCGTCGGTCAGGTTGTCGCCGCGGATCCGCGACCAGCCGCCGCTGAAGAAGGCATATTCGGAATCATAGGAGAGCTGGATCTCGGCGCCGCGCAGATGCGCCTTCGGCACGTTCACCGGCTCGGTGGTGAACTGGGTCGGCGGGATGAAATCCATCACCACCTCGCCCTCGATGAAGTTCTTGGCGCGGGTGTCGAAATAGCTGCCGTCCAGCCGAATGCCGTCGCCTTCCATCAGAACGTCGTCGAAGGCGAAGCGCAGGCCGCCTTCCCAGGTCCGGGTGCTCTCCGGCTTCAGGTTGGGGTTGGGGATGAAGACGTTGTTGAACGGCCCCCCGATCGCGAAATGGATGCCGGAGATGTAGAGCTCGCGGATCGAGGGCGCGCGATAGCCCTCGGAATAGCTGCCGAAGGCGGTGACCCATTCCAGCGGCTGCCAATCGACACCGACCTTCGGCGAGAGCCGGTCGTTCGAGCGGTTGGCGAAGTCGTCGCCTTCGGGGTTGGTCGCGTAGTAGTCATAGCGCAGCCCCGGCGTCACGCTGAGCTGGTCGAAGAAGGTCATGCGGTATTGCGCGTAGACGCCGACCACGTCCTGGGTCGCGTCGGGATTCTGGCCTTCCTTCTCGCCGTTGACCCGGCCCTGGCCCGCGTCGTGGTAATACTCGGTGCCGAAGGTGAAGGCGTGCTCCGCCCGGCCGGTGTCGAACTCGAAGGTGTTGAAGATGTCGGCGCCGGTGGTGGCCAGCTCCGCCTTGCTGATGCGGTCGACATCCCGGCCGTCGTCGGTCACCTCGGTCTCGTCGCGGTAGAGCGTCGCCGAGAGGTTGATGAGATCGCTGCTCGGGCTGTCGAAGGTGTAGTGCGCGCTGGCGGTGGTCTTGCGGATCCGATGATCGGCGGCATACTCGTTGTTGCCGGCGTTCACGTTGGTCGCGACGATATCCTCGTCGTCGGAGAACAGGATGCCGGAGAGCTCGAGGCGATGTCCTTCGGCCGGGTTGATGCCGAGCTTCATCAGGCCGTTATGGACGTCGACTGCGCTATCCCTGAGCTTCCGTCCATCGGCATCGTGGTAGTCGGCGCTGGTGCGCCAGGTGTAGTTGCCGAGGAAGTCGACGAAGCCGTTCGGCCGCCAGACGAAGGTCTGGCTGACCATCGGCTCCTGGTTGTTGGAGTGGTAGCCGGCCTTGGTGCGGAAGCCGTACTTGTCGTCGCCTTCCAGGAAGTCGGCGGCATCCTTGGTGGTGAGGGCGATGACGCCGCCGATGGCGCCGCTGCCGTAGAGCGTCGAGCCGGTGCCTTTCAACACCTCGACCTGCTTGATCAGCTCGGGGTCGTAGAACATCGAGCCGCCATGCGCGGCGCCGACGTCCTGCCGCGCGCCGTCGAGCGTCGTGACCACGCGGTTGGTGCCCCAGCCGGTGCCGCCGAAGCCGCGGATGTTGGGCTGCGACTGCGAGCCTTTCGGCCCGCCCTCGATCATCACGCCGGGGAGGTTGTCCAGCGCGTCGCCGACCGTCAGCGGCTGCTGGCGGTCGAGATCTTCCTGGGTGATCACGTCGATGGTCGCCGGGACCTCGCTCTTCGGGGTCGGTACCTTGGTGCCGGTCACCGTCAGCGGGTCGAGCACGATCGGCTTCGGCGCGGCTTCATCCCCGGTGGCGGGGACGGGGTCTGCCGTGATCTCTTGCGACTGGGCCGGTGTCATCAGCATCAGCAAGACCGTGGAAACCGAGAGCAGTAGGGCAGAGTGGCGTGACATCGACGCGGGCCTCCTGGAGCCGTTCAGGGAAAATTCCTGGCTGGCTCCGGGCGCAAGGCATGGCAGCGCCTTGCGTCCAACGAGACTCGCTGGGACCAAACCGATCGCCGCACGCAGAGCGAAGCGCGCGCCGGGCGGCTACTTGGTGAGAATGAGCTTCTGGTTGCGGGTGATGCGCAGGCGATAATCGGCGCCGTTGAACTCGATCACGATCTCGCGGTCGCTGCCGAGGATGCGCGAGATCGGGACACGCCGCAGCGGTTCCGTCTGCCTGCGCTCGCTGCTCCCGCGAGCATCCTTGTTCTGCGTCGACGACCAGTGCTGATCCGTCATCGCCACGTCATCCCACCCGTTCGAAACCCGCTTTAGTCCCGCGGATCATCGATTGAGAACCATTCTCAACTGAGGATGAGGTGTAATGCCTCGGAATGTAAGATGCAAGTAAGAATTATTATCAACTCCTACCCAGATTGCCCCTCTGTCGCGGTTCGGCCCTGGCAAAAGGGCCGCCCAATCAGGGCTTTAGGCAAAAGAAAATGCGGGGCGTTTCCGCCCCGCATCGCTTCTCCGGCTAGAAATCGCGAGGGGGTTAGAGCCCCAGTGCGTCCTGCGACTTCACATACTTCAGCTTCAGCGCATCGGCGACGGCCTTGTAGGTGAGCTTGCCGTCATGGACGTTGAGGCCGTTCATCAGATGCGGGTCCGCGGCGCAGGCCCGCTGCGCGCCCTTGTTGGCGAGCGCGATCGCGAAGGGCAGGGTCGCGTTGTTGAGCGCGAAGGTCGAGGTCCGCGCCACACCGCCCGGCATGTTGGCGACGCAATAGTGCGTGACGTTGTCCACCACATAGACCGGATCGGCATGGGTGGTCGCATGGCTGGTCTCGAAGCAGCCGCCCTGGTCGATGGCGATATCGACCACCACCGAGCCCGGCCGCATCGACTTGATCATCTTGCGGGTGACCAGCTTCGGCGCCGCGGCGCCCGGTACCAGCACGGCGCCGATGACGAGATCGGATTCGCGCACATACTCTTCGATCGCATGCACGGTCGAGTAGATGGTGTTGAGCTTCGAGCCGAACACCTCATCCAGCTCGCGCAACCGGTCGAGCGAGCGGTCGATTACGGTGACCTGCGCTTCCATGCCCATCGCCATGCGGATCGCATGGGTGCCGGAGACGCCGCCGCCGATCACGGTCACATGCGCAGCCTTCACGCCGGGCACGCCGCCCAGCAGGATGCCGGCGCCGCCGGGCTCCTTCTCGAGATAATGCGCGCCGACCTGCACCGACATGCGGCCGGCGACTTCCGACATCGGCGCCAGCAGCGGCAGGCCGCCGCGCGCCGAGGTCACGGTCTCATAGGCGATTGCGGTGCAGCCCGACTTGATCAGGCCCTTGGTCTGCTCGGGATCCGGCGCCAGGTGCAGATAGGTGAACAGCAGCTGGCCCTTGCGCAGCATCTTGCATTCGTTCGGCTGCGGCTCCTTCACCTTCACGATCATGTCGGCCTTGGCGAAGACCTGCGCGGCGTTCGGCGCGATGGTCGCGCCCGCCGCCTTGTAGTCCGCATCGCTGAAGCCGATGCCGCCGCCGGCCTTGGTCTCGACCACGACCTTGTGGCCGTGATGGATCAGCTCGCGCACGCTGGAGGGCACGAGACCGACGCGGTACTCGTGGTTCTTGATCTCCTTCGGAACGCCGATGAGCATGGTTGGAATCTCCCTTGGCTTCTAGAACCCTCCCTCGTCTTCGGGGGAGGGGAGGGTGGGGGTGCCCCACACTCCGTTATTGATTGGATCAGTACGCTTGGTTCAGAAAACGCGAAACGGCCGGTCCCTATCAGAGACCGGCCGCAATCGCGATGTCAAAGAGATCAGTCGATCTTGGCGAGCACGTCCCGGAGTGTGTTCACCATCTGGTCGATCTGGCTCTTCTCGACGATGAACGGCGGCGACATGGCAATCGTATCGCCGGTCACACGCGTCAGAACGCCGGCCTCGTAAGCGGCGATGAAGGCTTCCTGGCCGCGGGCGCCCGGCTTGCCGGCCCGGGGCTCGAGTTCGACCGCGCCGATCAGGCCGATGTTGCGGAGATCGACGACATGCTTGGCGCCCTTCAGGCTGTGCACCGCCTGCTCCCAATACGGCGAGAGCTCCTTCACCCGGTCGAACAGACCTTCGTTCTTGTAGATGTCGAGCGCCGCGAGGCCGGCCGCGCAGGCGACCGGATGCGCCGAGTAGGTGTAGCCGTGGAAGAGCTCGATGGCGCCTTCCGCCGAGCTGTTCATGAAGGTGTCGTAGATTTCCTTCGACACGATCACCGCGCCCATCGGGATCGAGCCGTTGGTGAGGCCCTTGGCGCAGGTGATGAGGTCGGGCTTCACGCCGAAATATTCGGTGGCGAAGGAAGCACCGAGGCGACCGAAGCCGGTGATGACCTCGTCGAATACCAGCAGGATGCCGTGCTTGGTGCAGATCTCGCGCAGCTTCTGCAGATAGCCCTGCGGCGGGACCAGCACGCCGGTCGAGCAGGCGACCGGCTCGACGATGACCGCGGCGATGTTGCTGGCGTCATGCAGCAGGACCAGCTTCTCCAGCTCGTCGGCCAGATGCGTGCCCCAGGTCGGCATGCCCTTGGAATAGGCCATCTCGGCGCGGTTGTAGGTATGCGGCAGGTGATCGACGCCGTTCAGGGCATTGCCGAACCACTTGCGGTTATTGACCATGCCGCCGACCGAGATGCCGCCGAAGCCGACGCCGTGATAGCCGCGGTCGCGGCCGATCAGCCGCTGGCGCGTGCCCTGGCCCTTGGCGCGGTGATAGGCGAGCGCGATCTTCAGCGCGGTATCGACCGACTCAGAGCCGGAGTTGGTGAAGAACACATGGTCGAGCCCGGCCGGCAGCAAGGCCGCGACGCGCGAGGCCAGCTCGAAGGAGGAGGGATGGCCCATGTTGAACGGCGGGGCGTAATCCATCTCGGCGATCTGGCGCGCGACCGCTTCCGAGATCTCCTTGCGGCCATGGCCGCAATTCATGCACCAGAGGCCCGCCGAGGCGTCGAGCACCTTGCGGCCCTCGATGGTGGTGTAGTGCATGCCTTCCGCCTTCACGAACAGGCGCGGTTTCGCCTTGAACGCGCGGTTCGAGGTGAACGGCATGAAGAAGGCTTCGAGATTGTTCGGGGTCGGCTTGAACTGCGTCGCCTCGAAAGTCTTCGAAGCTGCGGATTGCGTCGCCATTGTCTGGGATTCCCGGTCCGGTTTCGGATGGGCGGGAACACTATCACGTTCAGGAAAATCAACAAGTTGAATCCCGGAATGCCCGATCTGGCCCCCTAAACCCTTGATTCCTGGCCCAATCGTTTAATATATTGAGCGCACTGAACACGCCGTAAAGCCCTCCCCCGACTTCGGGGGAGGGTGGGGTGGGGGTGACACATGGATAATGTTGCCGGCTTCGACCTCGGCGCGCGCCTGAAAGCGCTCCGCGAATCCCACGACCTCTCGCAGCGCGAGCTGGCCAAGCGCGCTGGCGTTTCCAACGCCATCATCTCGATGATCGAACAGAACCGCTCCTCGCCCTCGGTCGGCCTGCTGAAGAAGCTGTTGGACGGCTTCCCGCTTTCGCTGGCGGAGTTCTTCGCCGCGGACCTGAAGCCCCGCCCGCAGATCTTCTTCACCGCGACCGAGCTGGTCGAGCTGGCCGGCGGCCCGGTCTCCTACCGCCAGGTGGGGCGCGACCTCACCGGCAAGGCGATGCAGATCCTGCACGAGCATTACAAGCCGAGCTCCGACACCGGCGAGCAGATGCTGACCCACGATGCGGAGGAGGGCGGCGTGATCATCCGCGGCAAGCTGGAGGTGACCGTCGGCGACCAGGTCCGCGTGCTCGGCCCCGGCGACGCCTATTATTTCGACAGCCGCACCCCGCACCGCTTCCGCAACGCGGGGCCGGAGGAATGCGAAGTCGTCTCGGTGAACACGCCGCCGAGTTTCTAGAACATGAACCGCAAGCGCGCCCGCTTCGTGCTTATCATCGGCGCGCTCATCTGCTTGCCATTGGGGGCGCTGGCGATGCTGCTCCTGAGCGACGATTTAGCGCAGCGGTTCGCGCAGGAAGTACTGTTGCGGCAGCAGAGCCGGGAGGGGTGCCTGGCACATGCCGACCTGACAGGCGAGTGCCTGGCAGTCCCCGATGAAGCCGCCGATGTGCAGCCGTGGATCAGCTTCAACAACGTCACCGCTGGCAGACCTGCTCTGGCGGCGGCGCTCGATGCCGCCGCGTTGAAGGCGCTCTCGATCTCCGTCCTGGCCTGCCTGGCATTGCCGATTGCGGCCTTGGCCGCGGCCTATGCGTGGATCAACCGGAAAAGAGACTAACTGAGCGACTTGCGCGTGGCAGCGCTTGGCCTCCGAAGCGCCGCTCGCTTCGGAGGCCGCGTGCTCGCCTAAGCCGGCGGTGCCGGATCGTACTGCGTGAAGTTGATGCCGCTCACCCCCGCATTGTAGCTCTGCAGCACGAAGAGGGCGGCGCCGCCGTCGAAGACGGTGGTGGAATTGGTGCCGGCATTGAAGGTCCAGCTGTCGCCCTCGACCGTGTCGCCCTGGGCCGCGGAATAATCCACGACCGTGTGCGGCTGGGGCTGGGCGATATCGTCGATGCTGACGAAGGCGTCGGCGCCTTCATTGCCGTACATGGTGTCGGCGCCACCCATGCTGCCGACCAGGGTGTCGTCGCCCTCGCCGCCGAACAGGGTGTCGGTGTCGTCGCCGCCGAACAGCCAGTCGTTGCCGCCCATGCCGGAAAGCACGTCTTCACCCTCGCCGCCGGAGAGGAAGTCGTTGCCGTTCAACTCCGGCGATTGGTCGCCGTCGCCGAACAATGCGTCGTCGCCGGTGCCGCCCTCGATGTAGTCGTTGCCGGAATCGCCGTAGATTTCGTCAGCATCGCCGCCGCCGTCGATCGTGTCATAGCCGTCGCCGCCGGTGATCAGATCCTCGCCGCCGAGGCCGTTGATGATGTCGCCGGCGTCGGTGCCGTCGAGATCGTCATTGCCCGCGGTGCCGTTGATCGGGAACAGGCCGGGCGCCAGGAAAACCGGATCGGGCAGCGGGAAGATCGTGTCGCCGTCGTGATGCCCGGTATCGGGATGCTTGATCTTGAGTTCGTCGATATCCGGACTGGGCGCAGCGAGATCGTGGCTCTCGGGCTTCGGCGCCGGCGGCAGGCCGTGGGTCGCCGGCCGGTAGATCGTGTTGGTCACATCGAACAACGGACCCGAGGATGCTGCGGCAATGCCGAGCTGGTCGGGCACAAGCTTCGGATCGAGAACGTTGTTGGTCGTGCTACGCGTGGTCGTCATGGCAGGTCTCCTCTCTAAAGACAGGGCCCGCCCCCACGTGAGATGGGTCGGATGTCAGGAGCCTGATGGTTCAGGGCACACGCGGCGCTTGTGACGATCGTCATGACCTGCCTCCCCCGGTGTAGGGGGAGGCAGGATTGGTCACTGCATCACTCCGCCGCGTTCGGAAATGCCGGCAGCTTCTTGATGTCGTTGGCGTCATGCTGCACGACCAGAGTCGCCTTCAGTGATTTCGCCATCGTCTGCAGCCTTGCCATCGAAGCCAGCGAATCCGCGCGATCGGTGTTAAAGCCCGGCACGCCGTTATTCTTGAACTGTTCCTCGAAATGCACCACGTCGCCCGAGAGCAGCACCGGTCCCGTCTTCGCCAGTTGCACCAGCAGGGCATAGCTGCCCGGCGTATGCCCCGGCATCGACAGCATCACCACCGACCCGTCGCCATAGACATCCTTGTCGCCGCTGACCGGCTCCGACGGCGCCCCGTCCTTGAGCCAATGCGCCAGCAGCGCGGGATCCGCGCCGAACGGCGCCGGCTCGGCCTTCAACGCCTCGAAGTCGGCCTTGCCGATCAGAAGCTTCGCCTGCGGAAATTCCGCCGCCTGTCCGACATGGTCGAAATGGTAGTGGCTGATGCCGACCAGCCCGATCTGCTTCGGCTCGACCTTCAGCACCGCGAGCTGCTCGGCCAGGGTCTGCGTCAGCGTCGGCGAGAGCGGCGCCCTGTCGTCCAGCGGTGCGCCCTTCAGCCCGGCGGGCAGGCCGGTATCCCAGATCATGTAGTCGGCGCCGTGCTGGATCAGATAGCAGCTGTCGGTGAGCTTCCGCTTCTCGCCGACATAGCTGAAGGTATCGGAGAAGAGATCCAGGTTGTTCACCTGGACGGTGCCGCAGTCCAGGCGCCAGAGCTTCACGGCGGCGGCATTCTCGGCGGCTGAGGCCGCGGTGGCCGCGGCGGTCAATACGGAGCAGAAGGCAGCAAGCGCGATCGGTTTCATCTTTTCCTCGCAGGTCATGAAGTGCCCCGATCCTGCGGCGGCCGGGCGAGCGCTTCGCGCCGGAAACGCTCCGTCTTGTGCCGGAAACGCTCATTTCTCGTTTGCCGCCCGGCCGGGCGGTCGCTACGACTGAAGCATGGAAGACAAAACCGAGACGGCGCGCCTGCGCCGGCAACTGCTCGACCGCCTGCGTCCCCTGGCCACCGCGCCGGGCCGCCCGCGCAAGGATCCGGGCATGCACAACTTCACCCGCAAGGAAGCCGGTCGCCAGGTTTTCACCTATTGCTGCTTCACCGCCGAGCGGCTGGTCCAGGTGCGGATCGTCCGCCCGCTGATCGGCATCGTGCTCTCGGGCGAGAAGGAATTCTGGCTCGGCGATCAGAGCCAGCGCTTCGTTGCCGGCGACGTCTTTGTCAGCCCGGGCGGCGCGACGCTGGACGTCGTGAACATCCCCGACGGCCGCAACGGTCTCTATGAATCGCTGCTGGTCGAGGTGGCGAGTCTCCCGCCCGGCATCGCGCAACTGCCGGACCTGCCGCCGGCGCCGAAGAAGGGCTTCGAGATCGGCGTGACCTTGACCGCGGACCTGGTTGATGCGCTGGCCCACGCGGCAACGACGCTCGCAACTTCCGACCATGCGGCGGTCCTCGGCGAGCATCGCCTGGCCGAAGTGCTGATGCTGCTGCGGTCCGATCCCGCGGCGCGGCCGCTCTTCGCCGTGCCGCTCGCCGATCGCATCCGCTGGATGGTGGCGTCGAATCCCACGCACCGCTGGACCGCGGATGAGCTGGCTAGGCGCCTGGCGATCGGCGCCTCCACCTTGCGCCGCCGCCTGACCGACGACGGAACGCCGTTGCGTGCGGTGCTTGCCGCGGCGCGCATGCATATCGCCCAGGACCTCTTGAGCCGCGGCGACGCCAGCGTCACCGCGGCGGCCGAAGCCGCCGGCTACAGCTCACGTTCGCATTTCACTCGCCGTTTCCGAAAAACCTACGGCAGCACTCCTGGCGAGCACCGCGCGCGGCGCGTCGGCTAGGGCAGAGACGGGTGTTGCTCGGCGCTGCGGGGTGGGTCACCCTGCATATCATGTTGGTCACCATCCCGGATCTCCGATCGCTGGAAAGCTACGGCGCCAACCTGCGGCGGATCTATACCTATTGGCTGTCGAAGCGGGGTGGCCGCACCATGCCGCGCCGCGCCGATCTCGATCCGACGGAAATTCCGCCGCATCTGCTGCCGGGAATAACACTGGTCGATGTCGTTGCGGACCCGCGCCGCTATGTCTATCGCCTGGTCGGCACCAAGGAGGCGGAAGTGCGCGGCTACGACCCGACGGGAAAATCCGTCGGCGAGGCCTTCTTCGGAGAGAATGCCGAGGACGCGACGGAATGCTACGACCGCGTCGTCGAAACCCGCGCGCCGGTCCTGGACCCGGTCCCGTTTCTCGAGCGCCGGCGCGGCTATCGGGGAGCGGAAAGCATGTTCCTGCCGCTGTCGAACGACGGCATTGCGGTCAACATGATCCTGGTCTTCTTCGACCCGGAGGCCGTCGTCCGCTTCACCGGCTCGAAGTGACCCGATCTCAGTCGCTCTTCTCAAGCGGCTCGGCGCGGATCTCCACCCAGGGATAGCGCCGGCTCTCGTGATAGAAGGAGAGAAACGGCGCCGGGAATTCGAGATCGGCAAAGGCGCCGACCGGGATCGCGACCAGGCCGGGCTGCACGTCGATGCTGTAATGCACCGTGGTGCCGCATTCCGGGCAGAAGAAATACGTGACGTGATTTCCGGCATCGGTCACGCGTGTGAATTCCTTCGATCGTCCCTCGAACGACACGCGATCTTCCGGGAAGCGCGCGTTGTTGCTGAAGGCGCTCCCCGTACGCCGCTTGCAGTCCAGGCAATGGCAGACCGAAATCCGCACCGGTTCGCCTTGGCAGATCGCCGCGAGCTGGCCGCAGGAGCATTGGGCGCGGCGGGCGGTCATTTCCTCACTCCTTCGCGAAGTTGGTGACCATGTTTATGGTTTGTTCCGTTGACGGCATCGTGTATTATTCGCGCGTGGGATGCAACGAAAAGATCTCGACGCATTGACGGATTGCGCCGAGCGGTAACGGGTCGTCGAAACCAAATAGGCCAAGCCATTTGCCGACGCGCCGGCCAATCGATCGGCTGCGGCCCTTGAACCGAATGCTGATCCAGCGCTGCGGTGTTCGGGTGCCAAGCATTGCGGAACGCGTCGCGTACCGCGCTCGCGCTGCCAGGGTTTGAAAGTTTTCTTATGAAGAGGGATCGGCTATTTCGCAGCGCTGTGGGAGCATGCATTCTCACTCTGCTTTGCGCCGTTTGGAAACTCAATTCTTCGGCGGAGCCCACAATCGTTGACGAGCAGAAGATCGCTGGATGGACGCTGGACGCGATTACCGACGATTCCAACGATCACGTCATCTGTTCGATTGACCAAGGCAACGGGCACGACATGTTGCTGTTCGGGGTTATGGTGGAGCATCCGTCGCGGGTATGGTCTTTGACCTTATCCAGCCTGGGTGACGACAAGCCGTTCAAAGTTGGCGCGGCCTACAGCATCACCTATGCGATCGACGGGGGAGCCGAAGTCACGGTGAGGGCCGAGGGGTTTGGAACACCGTCGGTTTTCCGGTCAGCCAGGACTTGATGCAGTCTCTGCGTCGAGGAAACAAGATCGAGTTTCTAGCCAGGAAAGGCGGAGCCGCAACATTCAGCTTGTCCGGATCGGCGCGCTTTGGATGCGCTGCAGGATTGTGCGACACGCTACTTTGGCGCCCAGATAACTCCGGAGCCTACAGACCAAGGGGCGCTATCCACAAGCAACCCCTTCGAAGGTTCGGAAGCCATGCCGCCTGCGGCCGCCCCAGCGGACGTCGATGGTCTCTCGGACGAATCCTTGTCGGAGAAGATTCTTCAAACTCTTAAGACGACAGAGTCGCCGGCCGTCGAGTCGTTGTTGATGGGGCAAATCTTTCTCGATGAGGCGCATCTTGCGGGCTATGCGGAGTCGCTGGAGGCGGACAGCACGCATCAGCTTGACGGCTACGACGTCCTCTGGAAGTTGCCCAATGCCAAGCTGGGTTTCCTCGTCTTGAACGATGTGCCGCTCTACACTGCGAAGGCTTACATGCAGGAGAGGCGGCCGAAATGGGGTGCCCAACTCGATCACAGGCCGAATGGCCTACTGAACTTGCTCCCGGTATTGTCGGCCGCCTCCGTGTCTACTGTGACGATGACCCGTCCGCAATGTTCATATTCCTTCGTCGTCCTAGAGGGGGGCTGTATCAAATGCTGGTGCTCGGCGACCCCGGCGCGGAGGGCCGCGCGGCCGCCAAGAAGTACGATGACAAGATCGCGGGGGTCTTGCTGGGCAGTGCAAGCAACCACTGAGGGACTAAGATAGCTCCTAGAAGCCCAGTGCCGTCAGTCCCGGGAAGTCCTTCGGCCGCGGGCCCTGCGGCCAGGTGAACTTGCGCTCGCTCTGCTGGATCGGCACGTCGTTGATGCTGGCCTGGCGCCGCCGCATCAGCCCGTTCTCGTCGAACTCCCAGTTCTCGTTGCCATAGGCGCGGAACCAGTTGCCGCTGTCGTCGTGATACTCGTACTGGAAACGCACCGCGATCCGGTTGTCATGGAAGGCCCAGGGCTCCTTGATCAGCCGATAGTCGAGTTCGCGCGCCCATTTGCGGGTCAGGAACTCTATGATCTTGGCGCGGCCGGAGAAGAACTCCGCCCGGTTGCGCCACTGGCTGTCCTCGGTATAGGCGAGCGAGACCTTGACCGGATCCTGGCTGTTCCAGGCGTCTTCGGCCATCCGCGCCTTCTGCGCGGCGGTCTCGGCGGTGAAGGGCGGCAGCGGCGGACGCTGGGTCGGGGCGGGGTCGGCCATGATGGGCTCCTGGGTGCAGAAAGCAGGGGTCCTCGCTTACGCCCGTCGCCACCGCCGCGTCAAATCAATGGAATTGATCGCGTCATCACGGCAGTCGAATGACCGCCTCGAACCCGTCCGCGCGGCCGGTTGCCGGCGAGCGCAGTTCCAGCCGCCCGCCGGCCTGGTCGAGGATTTTCTCGGCGATGGCGAGGCCGAGACCCGATCCCTCCGCCGCGGTATTGCCGCGCACGAAGCGCTGGGTCAGCCGGCGCAGCACGTCCGGCGCCACCACCGGCCCGCCGTTGGCGATATGGATGCCGCGATCGCTGCCGATCGACACCGTGACCGGGCGGGCGCGGTCGCCGTGCAGCAGCGCGTTCTCCAGCAGATTGCGGAACACGATGGCGAAGGCATCGATGTCGATCCGCGCCGCCAGCCGGTCGCTCGCGCCGGGATCGAAGTCGATGCGCCCGGCATATCCGGGAATGCGCGCGAACTCGTCGATCACCAGGCCCATGATCGGCAGCAGGTCGGCGCTCTCGCTGGTGACGGCGACACCGCTGTCGGCGCGCGAGAGCTGCAGCAGCTTGGCGACCCGGCTGGCGAGCCGCCGCAATGCATCCTCGATGGCGTGGATGCGCGCCTGCTGCGGGCTGCCGGCGAGCTCCGCGCCGAGCCGCTGCACCTGCGCCAGCGCCGCCGCGACCGGCGTGCGCATCTCATGCGCACTGTTGGCCGCGAAGGCGCGCTCGGCCTCCAGGGTCGAGCCCAGCCGCTCGATCAACCGGTTGACGTCGCGCACGATCGGCGTGAGCTCGTTCGGCAGGCCGGCCTCCGGCAGCGGCTCGAGATTGGAGCCGCCCCGGCTCGCGATTTCCTCGCGCAGCGCCCGCAACGGCCGGATGCCGCGGGCGACGGTGCGCCAGATGATCAGCCCGGCCAGCGGCGGCAGCAGGAGCAGCGGCAGGATCAGCGAGATCAGTCCGCGCAGCATGGCGCGGTAGCGATGCGCCTGCTTCTCGGCGACCTGGATCACCAGCTTGCCGTCCGGCGCAGGCTCGGTATAGACGCGCTGGCCGGCGAGATCGGTGAAGCCGTGGCGCAGCGGCGCCGCGAACGGATCATGCGGCGCGTCGTGCGAGCGCAGCAGCACGCGCCCGTTGCGGTCGCGGAACTGGTAGACCAGGTATTCGTCATGGCCGGGCAGCGGGATCGTGTCCTCCGCCTCGAAGCCGTCGTCCTCGGCCCGATCGGCCAGGTCGTCGATGTCGTCCACCGCCAGCGCCAGCAGGCGCTGTGCGGTTTCCTGCAGCGCGCTGTCGAAGATCTCGTTGGTCTCGTGCACCGCGGCCCAGCTCGCCAATGCCGCGGCGACCAGCCAGAGCAGGCCGAGACTGACGGTGAGCGAGACGATCAGCCGCCGCGACAGGCTCCAGGGGCGGGCGGTGACCGGCGGCTTCATGTCTCGCCCAGCCGATAGCCGACGCCGCGCACGGTTTCGATGAAGGTCTTGCCGAGCTTCTTGCGGAGCCGGCTGACATGCACCTCGATCGTGTTGCTCTCGATCTCGGCGCCGAACGGATAGAGCGCTTCCTCGATCTGCTCCTTGGTGACGATGCGGTTGCGGCGGCTGAGCAGCTGGTCCAGCACCGCCCATTCGCGCCCGGTGATGTCGATCCGGCGGCCGTCGCGCCGGAGCTCGCGGCCGCTCTGGTCGATCTCGATCTGGCCGAGGCGGATGATCGGTCCCGGATTGCCGCTGGCCCTGCGCGCCACGGCGGCGACCCGCGCCGCCAGCTCGTCGAGGTCGAACGGCTTCACCAGGTAATCGTCGGCGCCGGCGTTCAGGCCCTCGATGCGGTCGCGAATCTGGTCCCGCGCGGTCATGATGATCACCGGCCGCCGGTCGCCGGCATTGCGCAGGCTCTTCAGGAGGTCGAGGCCGAGCCCGTCGGGCAGATGGAGGTCGAGCAGGATGAGGCCATAATCGACGCCGCGCAAAGCCGCCCGTGCGTCATCCAGCCGCAGCACGTGATCGACCGCATGCCCGGTGGCCGCGACATGTTCGCGCACCGCTTGGCCCAGGCTCGGTTCGTCTTCAATCAGGAGAATGCGCAAGATCAGGATCCAGTTTCGTCCCGGCAATCTGCCGAAAGCACCTTAAGCCAGGCTGAAGAAGAATCTTTTTCCGCTTCAGGTCGTCTTCAGCAGGCGCCCTCATGTTGTCGCTCGTCAACCCCAACCTGATGAGGTTTCCAACATGAAGCGTTTCGCCCTTTCCCTTCTGATCGCCAGCGTCGCCGGCATCGGCACCGCCGCCGCCGAGGACATCTGCAACGTGCCCCAGGCCGAATGGCAGCCGAAGGAGGCGCTGCAGCAGAAGCTCGTGTCCGAAGGCTGGACGATCAAGGCCATCAAGATCGATGAAGGCTGCTACGAGGTCTACGGCAAGGATGCCGCGGGCCAGCGGATGGAGACCTACTTCGATCCGAAGTCCTTCGCCGTGATGAAGCAGGACTGAGGAACCGGTCATGGCGACGACGGTGAAGATCTGGGACCCCTTCGTTCGGGTGTTCCATTGGAGCCTGGTGGCGAGCTTCGCCGTCGCCTGGCTCACCGCGGAGGACGTGCGGGTGCTGCATGAATGGGCCGGCTACGCCGCCGGCGCGCTCATAGGGCTCCGCCTGGTCTGGGGCATCATGGGCACGCGCTACGCCCGGTTCCGGCAGTTCATCCGTTCCCCCGGCACCGTCGTCGCCTATCTCCGGGATATCGCCACCGGCCGGGAGGCGCGCTATCTCGGCCACAATCCCGCCGGCGGCCTGATGATCCTCGCCTTGCTGGCGACGATGGCCGCGGTCGCCGCGACCGGATGGATGCAGACCACAGATACCTGGTTCGGCGTCGATTGGGTCGAGGAGGTGCACGAGGTCCTGGCCAGCGTGATGCTCGGCCTGGTCGGGCTGCATGTGCTCGGCGTCCTGGTGGCCAGTCTCCGCCATCGCGAGAACCTGGTGCGCGCCATGTTCACCGGCCGCAAGCGCCTGCCGGGCGGTGCCGACATCCACTAAAGAGACGTGTTAGCATGGCGGTCTTCACACCGGAGACCGCCGTGCTCGACCCGGCCCTGATCGATGCCTACCGCGCCACCGACTACGTCCTCTTCGTGGCGCCGCGAACGGAGATCACTCTCAACATCGGCCTGCCGAACGCGGCCTTAGATCGCGAGCTCGACCGGCGTGGCGCGGCGACCGCGGTGGTGGTGACCGCCTACAACCCCCGCAGCATCGTCCTCAGCGAGACCGAGAACCGCGCGCGCCACGCAGCGCTCACCGCTTTGCTGGACGAACGCGGCCATACCTATGCGTTGGGCGAAGGCCGCGATCCCAAAGGGCATTGGAAGGCCGAGCTGGAATGCGTGGTCTTCGGCATTCCGCTGGAAACGGGATTGGAGATCGCGCGCCGCTTCGAGCAGAACGCGATCGTCTTCGTGCAGAAGGGTGGGGTGCCGGAGCTCGCCTATCCGGACGGAGCCTGACTTACTCGGCGGCCTGGCGTGCCGGACGGCGCTCCGGCTCCGGGCTCTCGGCGCCTTCGATCATCGCCTGGGCGACCCGGCCATAGGCATTCTTCCAGGCTTCCCCCAGCTCGTTGGTCCAGCTGGTGCCGAGCCCGATCTCCAGGGTCCAGAGCAAGGCCGCGCCGACCACGTCGTAATGCCGGTTGCGCACGCCGTAGCTCTTGTGGCGCCGGCCAAGCTCGCGGACCGACGGCAGCAGGCTGTCCATCTTCTCGAGGTTGGTCACGACCAAAGCGAGGGCGACCATCAGCTTCTGCTTCTGCTCGGTCAGGTCCGACCGGAACATCAGGCGCAGCGAAGGGTCGAGCTCGAACAGCCGGCAATAGAACAGCTCGGCGGCTTGGTCCTTGAAGGGCATGATCTTCGCAAAGCTCAGCTTCACGATCTCAATCTGGCGCGGGGTCATTTCAGTCTTTCCGTGTGGTGCGAGCCTTAGGCGCAGTGGCCCGGATCAAGGTTCGACCCTAGCGGAGCGATCCGGCCCCTGCTGTGACCCCAGTCACAAGGCCGGGCGCCGGCACGCCCGGCTGTGGGGGCCGTCACCGCCGGTCATGCCCGGAAGGCATGGATTCCGGTCACGCCAGGGTGATTGGCTCGCCGGCTGGAGGCGCTTATCTTCAGGGCCGGGTTCACCTTCCCAAGGATCGCGAATCATGCGGGCGCCCTGGCGCGAGCGCAACGGCAGCTTCTCCTGGTTCCGGGCCGCCATCCTGCTGGCGGTCTGCAGCCCGGGGGTCGTGACCGCGGCCCAGTATTTCGCCGGCTATTTTCCGGTGCGCCCGATCACAGAGATCATCTACGCGACCGGCCTCTGGACCATCCGCCTGCTGATGATCAGCCTCGCGGTGACCCCGTTCCGCCAGTCCTTCCGCTGGGCGCGCTTTATCACGGTGCGGCGCATGATCGGCGTCGCCGCCTTCGCCTACGCGGTGCTGCACATCGTCTTCTACACCGCCGACAACATGTTCGACCTCTACAAGGTGGTCGGCGAGATCGCGCTCCGCATCTACCTCACGATCGGCTTCGCCGCCTTGCTGATCCTCGGCGCCCTGGCCCTGACCTCGACCGACGGCATGGTGAAGCGCCTCGGCGGCAAGGCCTGGGCGCGGCTGCACCGCTGGATCTACGCCGCGGGCGTGCTGGCCTGCATCCATTACTTCATGCAGTCGAAGCAGAATGTCAGCGAGCCGCTGGTGGTCGCCGGCCTGTTTCTCTGGATGATGGCCTATCGCCTCATTTATTGGCTGAGCTCCGCCGAGCGCGCCGGCGCGCTCACGACCCTGGCCGGACTCGGGGTCACCGCGACCTTGGCGACCGCGCTCTGCGAGGCGGCCTATTATCACTTCAAGTCCAACGCGCCTTTCCTGCGCGTCCTCGAGCCCAATCTCACCTTCCATGCCGGCATCCGCCCGGCCTGGGTCGTGCTCGGCATCACCACCACGATCGTCATCGTTGCCGCCTGGCGGCAGTGGCAACGCACACGCGAAGCTGCATTGGCCTCCGCCTGAGCTTGCCAAGCGCCGTCCCGAGGCTCAGACTTAATTCGATATGCAACGCCGGTCGGGAATGGGCGTCATTGCATGCATGGGGGTCTATCCAGGTTGATCGGGTTCGCGCTGCTGCTTGGCGGCGCGCTCTCCGCTGTGCCGGCGGCGGCCGAGACGGCTGGCCCGCGGGTCGCGCTGGTGATCGGCAATTCGCGCTATGGCGGCGAGATCGGCGACCTCGCCAATCCCGCCAACGACGCACGGCTGATGGCGGAGACCTTGCGCAAGCTCGGCTTCACCGTGATCGAGCGGATCGACGCCGACCAGAAGCAGATGCAGCGCGCCGTCGTCGATTTCGGCAAGAGCCTGTCGCAAGCGGGATCCGAGGCGACCGGGCTGTTCTACTACGCCGGCCACGGGTTGCAGGTCGATGGCGAGAACTACCTCATCCCCGTCAATGCCGCGATCAAGGATGAGCGTGATGTCGAAGTCGAGGCGGTCGCCAGCAACCTGGTGCTGAAGCAGATGGATTTCGCCGGCAACGCGGTCAACATCGTGATCCTCGATGCCTGCCGCAACAACCCGCTGTCGCGCAGCTTCCGCTCGCAGGTGAGCGGCCTGGCCGAGCCGCGGCGCAAGCCGCGCGGCAGCTTCATCGCCTATTCGACGGCCCCGGGCGACGTGGCGGCGGATGGCGCCAGCCGGAACAGCCCCTACACGCGGGCGCTGGTCGATGCCATCCAGAAGCCGGGCGCCGCGCTGGAGGAGATCTTCCGCGACGTGCGCAGTAGCGTGATGGCCGCGACCCAGCAGAAGCAGGTGCCCTGGGATTCCTCCTCGCTCACCGCGCCGTTCTATTTCATCCCGCCCACCGAGACTGCCGCGGCCGAAGCGCCGGTCGCACCCGCACCCGCGCCGAGCGGCGACAGTAAGGCGGTGGAGCTCGCCTATTGGAACTCGATCGCCAACAGCAGCAATCCGGCGATGTTCGAGCGCTACCTGAAGCGCTTCCCGAACGGCGAGTTCGCCGACCTTGCCGCGGCCAAGCTGGAGGAGCTGCAACAGTCCGCCGCGGCGGAGAAGACGCGCACGCCCGAGACACGGGCCGAACCCGACCTGGAGATCGCCGAGCTCGACGCGACCTATGTGGCGGTGCAGGGGGCCAATATCCGCGCCGCGCCGAGCACCGATGCCAAGATCGTGGCGCGGTTGAAGGCCGACGATCCGGTGCTGGTGACCGGGCAGGTCAAGGGCAAGGACTGGTACCGCGTCGAATCCGAGACCGGCGCCGGTTTCGTCAACATGACCCTGCTGGCCCAGGCGGACGCGAATGAGATCGCGGAATGGCGCGACCTCAAGGCCACGCCCGGCGTGGAGGCGACGAAAGCCTTCCTTGCGAAGCATCCCGACGGCTATTTCAAGCCGAAGGCCGAGGCGCTCCTGGCTTCGCTGCAGCAACCGTCTCCAGCCCCGGCCCCGGCCCCGGCGACGACACCGTCCCCAGCGCCGGCGCCGGCCGCCGCTGCCGGCCCTGCGGTGAAGGCAGGCCAGGTGCTCCGCGACTGCGGCGATTGCCCGGAGATGGTGGTGGTGCCGGCCGGAGTCTTCGTCATGGGCGCGGCCACCGGCGAGACCGGCAACTACACCAACGAGAGCCCGCAGCGCCAGGTCGCGATCAAGGCCTTCGCCGTCGCCAAGTTCGAGGCCACGATCGGCGACTTCGGCAACTTCCTGCAGCAGTCCGGTTACGATGCCGGCAGCGGCTGCTATGTCGATTCGGTCAATGTCGTGCCCACCCTCAGCTGGAAGAATCCCGGCTTCTCGGGCTATGCGCCCGGCGCGCGCGACCCGGTGGCCTGCGTCGATTGGAATGCGGCCCAGGCCTATGCCGCCTGGCTCTCGAAGAAGACCGGCAGGCGCTACCGCCTGCTCACCGAGGCTGAGTTCGAATATGCGACACGGGCCGGCTCCACCGGCTTCTTTCCCTGGGGCATCGATGCCAACCAGGCCTGCGCCTTCGCCAACATCGCCGACGCCACCGCGATGAGAGCGCCCTGGTGGCAGGCCGGCTATACTGGCGTCAACTGTAACGACGGCGCCAGCTATACGACTTCGGTCGGCCGCTATCAGCCCAATGCCTTCGGCCTTTACGACATGATCGGCAACGTCGCGGAATGGGTCGCCGACTGCTACTTCGACGGCTATGCCTCGGCGCCGGCGGATGGCAGCGCGGTCGATGTCGCCGGCTGCCAGCAGCGCGCCCTGCGCGGCGGCAGCTGGGGCGCCAATCCCTATCTCTCGCGCTCGGCCGCGCGCATCTATGCGGGGCCTTCGGTGCGCGTCACTGTTTACGGCTTCCGCGTCGCGCGGGATCTCTGATCGCTACTCGGCCGGCGCTTCGGCCGGCATGGCCCGCGCCCTGCGCCATTCCTCGAGCACGATGAAGGCGCCGCTCACCAGGATGAGCACGGCGCCGGCGAAGACGTTGAGGCCAGGCATGTCGCTCCAGATCCAGTAGCCGAGCACGAAGGACCAGACCAGCGCGGTGAATTCCAGCGGCGAGACCACCGAGGCGGGCGCGCGGCGGATGCCTTCGATCAGCAGGTATTGCGCCAGCGAACCGAGCACGCCGATGCCGATCATAAAGGTGAGGTCCATGAAACCCGGCGTCACCCATTTGAACGGCATGACGGCGCCGGTCATCAGCACGAAGGAGAAGCAGGAGGTCAGCATCTGCACCAGGGTCGGCTCCTTGGTCGCGATCTGCCGGATCAGGATCATCGATCCGGCCCAGAGCACGGCGGCGAGGAGTGCCAGGCCGATCGCGCCGGCATGGCTGAGATCGCCGGGGCGGCAGGCGATCAGCACGCCGCCGAAGCCGATCAGGATGCTGATCCAGCGCAGGCGGGTGACGGTCTCGCGCAGCAGCGGCACAGCGAGCACGGCCACCAGCAACGGCGAAGCGAAATAGATCGTCATCAGCTCGGCCAGCTGCAGCTTGCCCGCCGCGGTGTAGAAGCAGAGCCAGGCCAGCAGCAGGCCGATGGAGCGGGCGAGCAGGGCGTTGCGGATCGGTGAGCGCAGGGTCTGGATCACCACGCGCTTCCGCCCGATGGCGAGGCAGATCGCCAGGATGACCAGGCTGCGGCTGAACAGCACCTGCCAGGGCGAATAATCCGCCATCACCACCCATTTGATCGCCGCGTCATGCAGCGCGAAGACCGCGAAGGAGGCGATCGCACAGGCGATCCCGGTCAGCACGGCGCCGGTGGGGGCGGCCGATCGGCCGCTTCTCTCGGGGCTGGCGCCTTCGGGCATGGGACTCGGGCTGCATATAAAGGTGAGGTGGCGGCACCTTATGACGCAGGGCGCGGGCGGACAAACGCCGCTCCCGCAACCGGGCTGCGTCCCGGGCGCATGGGCGAAAACCGCGCTGTTCCAATAGGTTATCCACAGGCACTGCGGCGCCTGGGAGCCGGACGGGGCAGAAAATTACCTAAAATTCTATTAAACTCGCAGACGAAAGAACTTGCGGGTTCCGTTCGGAATGCTCAGATTCTGGGCAGGACCCAATTGAGGTCAGGAGATTGATGATGAACATCTCGGGAGTGACCGGCGTCGCGGCGGCCTTTGAAGGCGCCCGGATTGCCGGACAGCAGCAAGCCTCGGCTTCGTCGTCGGCCGCGCAGACCCAGCGCGAGAACGACCGCCAGGCCGAAGAGGTCGACTTGAAGAAGACCGAGACGGTCAATCAGGGCCAGGGCTCCTCGAGCTCCAGCGATGCCGGCGAGCGCCGCCTGAACATCGTCGTCTGATCCGGACGACATCGAAGAGTTTGAAAGCGCGCCCCTACGGGCGCGCTTTTGTTTTCAGCGCTGCTGAAACCCGCTGAGAAAGGCGGCGAGGTTGCCGCCGAGCTGCGGCGTCAGATACCCGCCCTCCTGGGTGATCACCGTCGGCAGCTTCAGACCGGCGATCATCCTCGCCATCTGGGTGAAGCCTTCGGTGGTGACCGCACCGCCGGCCAGCGGATCGGCCTCATGCGCGTCGAGGCCGAGTGCCAGCACCAGCGCACCCGGCGCGAAATCCGCGACCCGCTGCAACGCCGTGCCCAGGGCCTGCTGCCAGACGTCGTCCTTGCTCTTCACCAGCACCGGCAGGTTGAGGTTGAAGCCCTCGCCGTCACCGCTGCCGCGCTGCTCGCCGTAGCCGTAGAAGAACGGATAGTAGTGGGCGGGATCGCCGTGGATCGAGACGGTCAGCACGTCGGGGCGCGCGTAGAAGATCTCCTGCGTGCCGTTGCCGTGGTGGACGTCGATGTCGAGGATCGCGACCCGCGCATGCTTCTGCCGCAGATGCTGCGCGACGATCGCCGCGTTGTTGAGATAGCAGAAGCCGCCGGCGCGCTCCGGATAGGCGTGGTGTCCCGGCGGGCGGCAGAGCGCGTAGGCAGCGTGCTCGCCGTTCAGCACCAGCTCGGCGGCGGTCAGCGCGGAGAAGGCGGAGGTCCGGACCGACTCCCAGGTCTCGGCGGTGATCGCCGAGGAGAAATCCATGATATGCCAGCCGGCCCGGCCGAGAATGTTGTCGGGGTAGCCCGCAGGGCGCTCCAGCGGCCGTATGCTCGGCATCATCTCCGGATAGGCTTCCGGCACCTTCATCCATTGCGCATGGCCATGCTCGAGGAAGTCGAGATAGCGCTGGGAATGGACCGCGGCGAGGTGCTGCAGCGGAAAGGCCCGTGGCGCCGCGATTTCCAGGCCGGCACGGCTGACGCCGTCCAGCAGCCGGGTCACCCGTTCCGGCGTTTCCGGAATCTCGCCGATCCGGCCGTAACGCATGTAGCGGACCGGGGCGTGGGCGTTCTGGGCCTCGCCAAAGATGCACTTCATGATCCAACTCACAGTTTTCAACGCTGATATCGATTGAACCAGATCGGGGGTTGGGTGGACAACATCGACCTGAAGCTCGGGGAGATCCATTGTGTTCAGGACGGAACTGGAAGCCGCGGTACAGGCGCGCATCATTACGGCGGAACAGGCGACGCGCCTGATCGCCTTCCTGGAGTCGCGCACCGCGCCGGCCGCCGTGACGCCGGTCACAGGTCCGGCCGTGGCACCGTCGAAGTTCGATTTCGTCCATGTGCTCTGGTATGCTGGCGCCCTCATCGTGATCGGCGCGCTCGGCCTGTTCACCACGGTAGCCTTCGCGGCGATGGGTCCGAGTGCCTTGACCTTCACCGCCTTGGCCTATGGCACCGGCTTCATCGCGCTCGGCCGTTATCTCTGGGGCCGCCCCGGCTTGCGGACGCCCGCCGGCTTGCTGATCACCTGCGCGGTCAACATGGTGCCGATGGCGGTCTATGGCATCCAGGCCCAGTTCGATCTCTGGCCGATCCCGATGCAGGATCCCATGGGCTATGACGACTTCTTCTCCTGGCTGAACGCCAGCTGGGTCTATATGGACATCGCGACCATCGTCGCCGGCGCCATCGCGCTCCGCTTCTATCCGTTCCCCTTCATCGCCGCGATCATGGCGGGCGCGCTCTGGTTCCTCTCCATGGACCTGGTGCCGTGGATCGCCCTGGGGCTGCAGGGCAGCACCGACTTCAGCTGGGAGCTGCGCGAGAAGGTCTCGATGTATTTCGGCCTGGCGGTGATCCTGGTGGCCTGGGCGCTCGACCTCAAGCGCTGGCAGGCGGGCGACTTCGCCTTCTGGGTCCACTTGGCCGGTGTGATCTGCTTCTGGGGCGGCTTGACCTCGCAGAACAGCGACAGCGAGTTCCTGAAGCTGGTCTATTTCCTGATCAACATCGGCATGGTGGTGCTGGCGGTGTTCCTCGGCCGGCGCATCTACGCGGTGTTCGGCGCGCTCGGGGTCTCCTTCTATCTCGGCTATCTCGCCTATGAGGTGTTCGAGGACTCGCTGCTGTTCCCGCTGTTCCTCTCGATGACCGGCCTCGCGGTGATCGGCCTCGGCATCTGGTACTTCAAAAAGCAGAAGGCGATCGCTCACTGGCTGCTCACCAGCCTCCCGCCCGAGCTGCAACGCCTGCGCCCGGTGCATGCGCGGATGGCGGGGGCTTAGTCCGCCAACCTTCGAGAACCCTCTCGCGGAGCAGCGAATAAGAACCCCCTCTCCCCCGCCGACGAATGTCGGCCTACGCCGACGGTGCGGGAGAGGGCGGGGTGAGGGGTCGAAGACTTTCGCCGTCTTTGCATCTATGTTCGACGTGACTCGAACAAGAGACGCACGACCAGATGTTCCAGCTCCCCAAGTTCGCAACCGCGCCCTTCTGTCCATCGGAGGTACAGGGCACGGTCGCCGTGCCGGCCGGGCTCTCCGGTTTCCAGAAGCTGCTGCGCTACCTCGGCCCCGGGCTGCTGATTTCGGTCGGCTATATGGACCCCGGCAACTGGGCGACCGACATCGCCGCGGGTTCGGGATTCGGCACCGATCTGCTGTTCGTGGTCGGCCTGGCGAGCCTCGCGGGTATCCTGCTGCAGACGCTCTGCGCGCGGCTCGGCCTGGTGGCTGGGAAGGACCTGGCGCGGCTCTGCCGCGACCATTACCCGCGCCCCGTTGCCTTCATCCTCTGGATCTTTGCCGAGCTTGCGATCATCGCCTGCGACGTCGCCGAGGTGCTGGGCTCGGCCTTGGCGCTCAACCTGCTGTTCGGCCTGCCGCTCTGGCTCGGCGTGGTGCTGACCGGCTTCGACACCTTCATCGTGCTCAGCCTGAAGGGCCGCGGCTTCCGGCAGCTAGAGGCGATCGTGCTCGGGCTGGTCGGCACGATCTTCCTCTGCTTTGCGATCGAGATCCTGATGCTGCAGCCGGCTTTCGCCGACGTGGCGCGCGGCCTGGTGCCGAAGCTCTCGCTCACCCAGGATCCGGAGGCCTTCTATCTCGCGATCGGCATCATCGGCGCGACGGTGATGCCGCACAATCTCTACCTCCACAGCTCGATCGTGCAGACCCGGGTGACGCGGCCGGATGAGCAATCGAAGCGCGAAGCGATCCGCTTCGCCACGATCGACATCGTCGTGGCGCTGCTCTTGGCCATGCTGGTCAACGCCGCGATCCTGATCGTGGCGGCTACGGCCTTCCACGCCACGGGGCAGACGGAAGTCACCGAGATCGACGAAGCCTATCGCCTGCTGGAGCCGATCACCGGCACCGCTTTGGCCGCGATCCTGTTCGGCCTGGCGCTGCTGGTCTCCGGCCAGAGCTCGACCTTCACCGGCACCGTGGCGGGGCAGGTGATCCTCGAGGGCTTCCTCGACCTGAAGATCCCCTGCTACCAGCGCCGCCTGATCACCCGCGGCCTGGCGCTGGGGCCGGCGCTGATCGGCGTGCTCTGGCTCGGCGAGGGCTCGGTCGGCAAGCTGCTGGTGCTGAGCCAGGTGGTGCTGACGGTGCAGCTGCCCTTCGCGCTCTGGCCGCTGATCCGCTTCACCGGCAACCGCGCGCTCATGGGCGTCTTCGCCAGCGGCCCGCTGATGAAGACGCTGGCCTGGTCGATCTTCGCGGTGATCGCCGCGGCGAATTCCTGGCTGCTCTGGGGCCTCTTCGCCGGTTGACGCAAGCGGACTGAAACGACGCCTGCGCTGTCAACGCGGCGCCGATCGTGGTATGCTTAATTCTTCACATGCGACCTGTCCGCCGAATTATCGAGCAGGCGGAATTGTGCTGTGCGCTCGCGGGGGTGCTGTTTGAAATCGTAAAGCTTCAGGTCAACGCAGCGCCGCAGGCGCGGCGGTACTTTCGTGCAACCCGGACCTGACCCGGACAGATTGCGTGTTTCAACCGGACGGCCAACCCAGACCTGACCCGGACGGATTGCACATTCAGCCGGACACAGACAGATCCCCAACGCAGACCGGACGCAGACCGAATTGCGTTTCCCCGCCGGCCGCATTCTGCTGCTTTGCGTTTTACGGCAAGGGGTTGGCGTGACCGGCCGTAGTTCAGGCGATCGAACCCGTCTGCGTTGGAAGCGTCGGTGCTGGGTTCCGTCCGGGTTTTGGCCCGTCCGGGTTGGAACCGGCTCCGCCGGTCCGTCAGACGAGACCCTTCCACACGCCGGCCTCGGTCCAGCCCAGCGCCTTGAACTCCTCGGCGCGCAGCGGCGCCTCGTCACTCATGAAGAACTCGTCCAGCTGCGGCGGTGGGACCTTGGTGCCGGCCAGCATGGCATGGGCCTGGCCGCGGTGGTGGATCTGGTGCTCGAAGAGATGCAGCAGCACCTTGTCGGTGCGGTCGGACTGGATGCGGCTCTGCCGATGGATGCGGGTCTCGGCGGCGAGCGCCGCGTCGGTCAGTCGATCGCAGAAAGCCACCAGCCGGCGATCGACTTCCGCTTGCGCCGGCAGCAGCCCGGCCATGGTCGGGCAGGGGACCTCGTTCTCGAAAGCCTTCGGGCCCAGCGTGCCGCCTTCCAGCGCATCGACGTAGAGCCAATCGACCGTGAGATTGTGGTTGAGCGTCTCCATCAGGCTCGGAAAGAAGCTGACCCGCTCGGCCTGGAACTCGGCATCGCTGAGCCTGGCGCAGGCGCCGAGCAGGCGATGATTGGCCCAGGCATTGTTGCAGGCCATGGCGCGGAAATAGGTGGCGGCACCGCTCATCTTTCCTCCCGTTCGATCGCCATGCCGGCAGGCAGCAGGGTGAAGCCGATCTCGTCCGCCGTGCCGGCCCGGCGGCGCAGCACGGCATTGATGCGCGCGATCCCGCCCGGATCGGCCGCGGCGGCGACCGGCCAGATTCGCCCGGCCGAAGCCAGGGCGATGATCTGCGAGACCAGGGTATCGCCGGCATGTCCCTGCGCCGCGAGTGCGATCGCCGCCGCCGGCCCCTTCTCGAGCAAAGCCAGGATTGCCTGGGCGGCCGGATGGTTGAAGGGAATGCTCGTATCCTGCGGATGGGCCAGCATGAAGGTCGTGCCGCAGATCTGCGCGCGTGCCGCTGCTTCATCCAGCGGCGCGACATCGCGGCCGAATACGTCGCGGCGGAAGCGCTTCATCAGCAGATAGTCGCGCAGCAGCTCGCGGAGATCCGGATCCACCGCGGCGGCCACCAACTCGCGCGCCGGCCGCTCCAGGGTGAAGGCATCCACATTCTCGCGGATCGTCGCCGAGCCGATCGGCGCGAGGCCGATGCCGGCGACCGCGCTCCGCAACTCGGTGACATAGATCGGCTTCCAGGCCGGCGGCAGGAACTGGTGGACGAAATAGCCCGCCGGCAGCCTGCGGCGGAGCTCTTCCCATTCGTGACCCATGGCGCCCAGCCGCAGCACCTCGGCACCGAGCCCCTGCAGCGCCGTGATGATCCGGTCGGCGCTGTCCAGCCGCGCGACGCTGTCGCCGCTGCCTTGCGCCGTGAGGGTCTGCAGCAGATGCTGCAGCGGCATGTCGCCGGCCCAGCCGGGCAGGCAGTCGTAGCTCAGGTAGAGCAGGCCTCCCGGCTTCAGATGCCGATCCACGAAACCGATCAGGTCGGCCTGCGCCGCGGCATCGATCCAGGTATAGACGCCGTGGGCGACGATCATGTCGAAACGCGGCAGGTCGAGCTTCGCCGCGGCAGCGAAGTCGAGCGCATGGAACTGCGCATTGGCGATATCGGCCTCGCGGCAGAGCTTCTCGGCAAAGTCGATATGCTGCGGCATCAGGTCGATGCCGTGGAACCGGCTTTCCGGATGCGCCGCGGCGAGCAGCGCCGGCGTAACACCATGCCCGCAGCCGAGCTCGCACCAGGCAAAACCACCCTCGCGTGACGGCGGCTGGAAGCCACAGATCAGCGCCGTGAAGTCCAGCCAGGCCGGGCTGAGCTCGCGCACGAAGCGTCGCGCATAGGGGACATCGGTGACGTAACGCGCGGAGTCCATGCTGGGAATTATAGATTGGCGCCGGGCCCGGACAAGCGGAGCAATCTAGGGCCCGGTGCAGCTCCAGGCCTGCACTGTGCATTGCGTGCCGCCATCCTGCTGGCAGGCGGCGAGGGCTCCGCCTTCTGCCTGTCCTTGGTTGTCGCCGAGGCCATACCGAACCACGCCGCCGCCGGCCGCGACCGCCGCGCAGGTGTTCCAGAAATCCACGACGACCTGACAGTCGTTGCCGTTGGCGCTGCAATTCTTCAGCGCTTCATTCTCCGCCGACGGTGCATCGTTGAAGTCATACGACCAACCGACGGCGCCGCTCTGCGTCCCATAGGCGATGGCGCCGTAGAGCGTCTTGTTGCATTCGTTGAGGTAGCAGTCGTTGAGCAGCCGGCCGCATTCGCCGGACGCGTTCATTTCCGAATCGCAGTAGGTGGCAGCCTGGCAGGCGGAGACGCAGTCGGCATGTGCCAGGCCTGAGGCCGCGATCAGACCCAGGCCGGCGACCAGGATCGGGATGGAGACGCGGACGCCCGGCATCGAACCCTCCATCGGCTCGCGCCGATCATAGCAGCCGCTTCGGCTTTGCACTATCCTCGCCGCGGGGAGGCAAAGCCATGCTGGGACGGGCGCTGACCAAGGCCGTCGATCACGAGTTCTTCCGCTGGTTCCACCTGGTGCGATATGAGGCACCGCGCGCGCTGGCCGACGGGGCGACCTGGCATGGCTTCCGGCCGGACGGCGCGAAGTTCCGGGAGTTGGTGACGGTCAACCTGGAGACCGACCGCAGCGGCTGCATCGCCGATGCGAAACTCTGCCTCGACCGCGCCTTCATCGAGCATGCGAAGGACGGCCCCTTCGCCCGCGACATCACCGCGAGCTTCCTGCGCTGGATCCTGCCGGAGCCGGCGCAGCGGGAGGCCGGCGGCTTCCTGCAGGAGCTGGGATATCTCGGGCCCAACGTGGTCCGTCTCAAGGCCGCGCCGCTGCCGGACGCGGCCGCCGCGCCGACTGCGCTCCACCGCGTCTATCTGGGACGGGACAAGGATGCGGCGCTGGAGATCGGCGACGTCGCGCTCCGCCTCACCAATCTGCAGGCCCGCGACGGGCCGCGCGACCCGCAGCACGACTGGATCTGGATTCGGGTGGTGCGCCGCTGAACGCGGCCTAAGGTTACTGCACAGCCCCGTGTGGGTGGCGCTGCCGCGATCCGATTGATTTCCCATGCCGGACCGGCGATGATTCCCAGCAGATTGAGAGACGGGGGTCTCGGCCCAGGGGGAGGTTCATGCGGATCGCATGGGTTGCGGGTCTTGTCGGGGTGCTGCTTTGCGTCATACCGGGCCTGGCTTCGGCCGAACCGCGGATCGCGCTCATCATCGCCAACGGCAGTTATAAGGGCGATATCGGGCCGCTCAGGAATCCGGTCGCCGACGGCAAGCTGGTCGGCGAGGCGCTGAAGAAAGTCGGCTTCACCTTGAACCTGGTGACCGACGGCGATCAGCGCGCGATGAAGCAGGCGCTAAACGATTTCGGCGAGGCCCTGGCCAAGGCAGGGTCGAGCGCCACCGGCCTGTTCTATTATGCCGGTCACGGCCTGCAGGTCGATGGGCAGAACTACCTCATCCCGGTGGGCGCCAAAATCAAGCGCGAAGGCGACGTCGATCTCGAGGCGCTGAATGCCGAGGCGGTCCTGAAGCAGCTGACCTTCTCCGGCGCCAAAGTCCAGATCGTGATCCTGGATGCCTGCCGCAACAACCCGCTGACCCGCAGCTTCCGCAGCGCCGAGACCGGTCTGGTGAAGATCGACGCGCCGATCGGCAGCTTCGTCGCCTACTCGACCGCGCCGGGCTCGGTCGCGGTGGACGGGCAAGGCGCCAACTCGCCTTTTGCCACCGCGCTTGCCGCCGAGGTGCAGAAGCCGGGCGCCTCGATCGAGGAGATGTTCCGCAACGTCCGCGCCAAGGTGATTGCCGAGACCGACAGCCAGCAGGTGCCCTGGGACTCCTCCTCGCTAACCGCGCCCTTCTATTTCTCCAAGGACTTCAGCGCGGCGGGCTCGAGCGCCGCGGTCGAGCAGGCCTTCTGGCAGTCAATCCAGAACAGCAGCGATCCCGCGGACTTCGAGGCCTATCTGAAGAAGTTCCCGAAAGGCGCCTTCGTCGATCTCGCCAACAACCGGGTGAAGGCGCTGAAGGAGGGCGCGGCCGCGGCAAGCGCACAGGCCGCGCAACCCGCCACCCAATCCCAGCCGACGCAGACAGCGGCGCTGACCCAGCCGGCCGGCGGCTCGAAGAGCGTCGCGGTTACGCCGCCGCCCGCCAACATGAAGCCCGGCCAGGTTTTCCGTGACTGTGCGGACTGCCCGGAGATGGTGATGATCCCAGGCGGCAGCTTCATGATGGGCTCGCCCGACAGCGAGGCGGGGCGCGATTCCAGCGAAGGTCCGCAGCACAACGAGACGATTCCGCGCGCCTTCGCGATGAGCAAGTTCGAGGTGACTGTGGAGCAGTACAAGCGCTTCATGGACGCGACCGGCCGCGATCCCGGCGCCACCTGCTGGTATTACCGGGACGAGGCGCAGGAATGGCTGCCGAAGGAGGGGCGTACCTTCTCCGATCCCGGCTTCTCGCAAACCAAATCCGACCCCGCGCTCTGCCTGAACTATGGCGATGCGCGGGCCTATGCCGCCTGGCTCTCGAAGGTGACGGGACAGACCTATCGCCTGCCCAGCGAAGCCGAATGGGAATACGCCGCGCGCGCCGGAACCAAGACCGCACGCTATTGGGGCGAGGGCGACAAGGATCTATGCAGCTACGCCAACGGCGCCGACCAGATGTGGAACAAGAAGTATCCCAAGGATCCGGGGTTCAATCCCGACTGCAGTGACGGCTACGCCTTCACGGCGCCGGTCGGCAAATTCAAGCCGAATGCCTTCGGCCTCTACGACATGCTGGGCAATTCCTGGGAGCTGACCCAGGACTGCCTGACCGGCTCCTATTCCACCAATGACAGCATGGGCGTGCCCAATCTCGGTGCCTGCGAGAAACGCGCAATCCGCGGCGCATCCTATGGCCGCGGCCCGAAGTTCCTGCGCGCGGCAACCCGCGGCGGCATGAAGGAAGACGTGCGCGGCGTCACCAACAGCATAAGGTTGGTGCGGGAATTGTGACGCCGAAGCCGAGCACCGTTCGTGCGGTCGAGCTCGATATTGACTGTAAGCGGTACCCAGAAATCGATCGGATCCTCGCTTACTGGCGCGCCAAGAAAGGCGACCGCGAATTTCCGTCGCGCGCCGACATCGATCCCCTGGAGTTCACCCGCGCGCTGCCCCGGGTGATGATGGTCGAAGTCTCCTACGATTCATTGGAGTTTCGCTACCGGGTCGCGGGTACCGGGCTGTTTGCGATGCATGGCCGGGACCTGACCGGCAAGCTCGCCCGCGAGCTCGAGCCGCCGGAGTTCGGCGCGCTGATCCATCGCCACTATGCCGAGGCGATCGAACGCCGGGCGCCGATCCTGCACCTGATCGAGCTGACGGTGGATTACCTGGCGACCTCGTATGCGCGGATCATCCTGCCGCTCTCCATCGACGGCAAGGTGATCGATCGGCTGATCACCTGCGAGGCGCACGAGGACCACGCCCTGGCGCTGCAGAAGTTCTTCAGGCAGGCGAAGGCGTAGGCGTAGGCGTAGGCGTAGGCGTAGGCGTAGGCGTAGGCGTAGGCGTAGGCGTAGGCGTAGGCGTAGGCGGGGACTATCGCCACCCCACCCGGTCCATGAGCTTCACCGCCTCGGCATTGTTCTTGCCGAGCGCGGTGACGCTGACCGGGTCGGCCTTGAACTCGCCCCACGCCGCGACCACGGGGGCCGGCGGCACGTCGGCGCGCAGCGGGAACTCGTTGTTGGCGTCGGCGAAGACCTTCTGTGCCTCCGGACTGATCAGGAACTCCAGGAACTTCACCGCATTCGCCCGGTTCGGCGCATAGGCCGCGACGCCGGCACCGGAGATATTGATATGCGTGCCGCGCTCTGCCTGGTTGGGGAAGAAGATCTTCAGCTTCTCGACCTTCGCCTTCACCTCCGGCTTGTCGCTGTTGAGCATCCGCGCGAAGTAATAGGAGTTGCTGATCGCGAGATCGCCCAGGCCCGCGGTCAGCGCCATGATCTGGTCGATGTCGCCGCCTTCCGGTTTGCGGGCGAAATTCGCCACCAGGCCCTTGGCCCAGGCTTCGGTCTTCTCGACGCCTTCGGTCTCGATCATCGCTGCGACCAGCGACTGGTTGTAGATGTTGTTGGAGGAGCGCACCAGCAGGCGACCCTTCCACTTCGGATTGGCGAGGTCCTGGTAGGTCGAGAGCTCTTCGACCTTCACCTTGTCCGGACTGTAGATGATCACGCGCGCCCGCTTGGAGAGGGCGAACCAGCGGCCCTGCGGGTCGCGCAGGTTCTCCGGGATCTCCTTTTCCAGGACGGCCGATTTGACGCCTTGTAACAGGCCCATCTCCTGGGCGCGCCAGAGATTGCCGGCATCGACGGTGATCAGCACGTCGGCCGGCGAGTTCTCGGCCTCCTGCTTCTGCCGTTGCATCAGTTCTTCGGCATTGCCGTTGATCACCTGGACCGCGATACCGGTTTCCTTGGTGAACATGTCGAACAGGATCTGGTCGGACGGATAATGCCGCGCGGAATAGACGTTGACCGTCTCCGCGGCAGTGGCCCGGCGTGCCGCCATCAGGCCGAGACCGGCAGCGCTGCCGGCGAGGAAGTTGCGGCGCTTCATCATGCTATCTCTCCAAAGCTAGCGCCAGCCGGCGCGGTCCATGATCCTCACCGCCTCGGCGTTGTTCTTGCCGAGGGCGGAGACATTCACCGGATCGGGTTTGAAATTGCCCCAGGCTGCAACGATGTCGATCGGTGCGACGCCGGCGCGAACCGGAAACTCGTAGTTGGCGTCGGCGAAGACCTTCTGCGCTTCCGGGCTGATCAAGAACTCCAGGAACTTGACCGCATTCTCCTTGTTGGGCGCGTAGGCCGCGACGCCGCCGCCGGAGACGTTGATATGCGTGCCGCGGTCCTGCTGGTTCGGGAAGACGATGCCGACATGCTCGAGCTTCTTGCGGGTCTCGTCGTCACGGCCGAGCAGCCGGCCGAAATAATAGGAGTTGCTGACCGCGAGCGCGCCGACGCCGGCCGCCAGCGCCAAAGCCTGCTCGGTGTCGGCGCCTTCGGGCCTGCGGGCGAGATTGGCGACCAGGCCCTTGGCCCAGGCCTCCGCCTTCTCGGACCCATCGGCCTCGATGATCGAGGCCAGCAGAGACTGGTTGTAGATGCTGTTCGAGGTGGTGATGAGGATCTTGCCCTGCCATTTCGGATCGGCGAGTTCCTCGTAGGTCGGGATGTCCTCCGCCTGCACCTTGCTCTTGTCGCGCAGGATGACGCGGGCACGGGTCGAGAAGGAGAACCAGAGATTCACCGGGTGCCGCAGATTGGCCGGCACTTCCTTGTCGAGAATCGCGGAATGGATCGGCTGCAGCAGGTTCCATTGCTCGGCGCGCCAGAGATTGCCGGCATCGACGGTGATCAGCACGTCGGCCGGGGAGGAATCGCCCTCCATCTGCTGGCGCTGCATCAGCTCTTCGGCGACGCCCTGGATCGCGTTGACCGCGATTCCGGTCTCCTGGGTGAACATGTCGAACAGCGTCTGGTCGGAGGGGTAGTGCCGCGCCGAATAGATATTGACCACGCCGGCATCGGCATGGGCGCGGCGGATCCGCGGGAATCCAGTGATGAGACCGGTCGCGAGAACGGGGGCGGCAGCGATCAGGCGTCGCCGCGTCAGTACTTTGTGCATGCAGCGCTCAGTTGCGAATTATTCTCAAGCTGACCCGAAACCTAAGGAGCGCGTTCCGGTTCGACAAGAGGACAATTGGTAACAGTCTGCGGAGCGCTCAAAAGAAAAAAGGCCCCGTTTCCGGGGCCTCTCTCGAACCGTGTTATCGCAGCAATCAGGCCGCGGCTTGCAGCTTCTTGCGGCGATAGCCGAGGAAGCCCATGCCGCCCAGCGCCGATCCGAACAGGAGCAGCGCGCCCGGGATCGGGGTCGCGGCGATGGTGATGTTGTCGAGCGCGACGCCGGCCGGGCCGCCGGTCAGGCCCAGGAAAGTGAGCGTCTCGGTGGTGTTGGTCGCGACGAAGAGGAAGGTCTGCAGCGCCCAACCCATGCTGCTGTTGGTATTCGTCCCGTTGGGGAAGCTGTAGAAGTTGTTGACGCCCGCCGCCGAGACTTGCAGCTGCTTCGAGGCCGGCCCGGCATTCGGGTTGGCGGCGCCGTAGAACGAAACCTTGTATTCCAGACCCACCGTCAGGCCGGAAATGTCCTGGGAGATGCTGCCGATATCATCGTCGTTCAGATCGAGGCTCTGGTTGCCGTCCTGCGACACCCAATAGCTGCCGATGTGATTGACACCGGCGCCGCCGATGGTCCAGCCGGTCAGGCTGGTGTTGCCGGCTTCATAGGTGTCAAAGGTGCCGCCGACGATCGGGGTCTCGAAGCTGCCATTGACGATGGTAACAGCCTGCGCAGCTTGCGCGCCCAGCAGCATCGCCGCACCGGCGATCAGGCCCAAAATCTTCATACGCGTACCCCTGACAGAGTGAATTGGTGTTGGCGCTAATTTGCTGAGCATTTTAGCTGAAGTCAATCTTCAGGTAACCTTCAAGCCCCTCGGAAATGTGCATTCCACACACCAACGGGTAGCGATCATCAATCGTTAACTACGATTCCGATTTAACCGGCTCGGCTGAGTTCGTAGAGCCCGATTGCGGCCGCGTTGGACACGTTGAGGTGGCCAATCGGCCCGCTGGTCGGCAGCCGTACCAGCAGATCGCAATGGCTGCGGGTCAGGCGCCGCAGGCCGGCACCTTCCGCGCCGAGGCAGAGGGCGACGCGTCCCGAGAGACGCGCCTCGGCCAGGCTGCGCTCGCCCTCGGCGGCGAGGCCGGCACACCAGAATCCGGCAGCCTTCAGCTGCTCGATGGCCCGGGCGAGGTTGGTGACCCGGACCAGGGGCACGACCTCGAGCGCGCCCGAGGCGGCTTTGGCGAGGACGCCGCTTTCCGGGGCGGCATTGCGCTCGGTCAGCACCACAGCGAGGGCGCCGAAAGCGGCGGCGGAGCGGAGGATCGCACCGACATTATGAGGATCGGTCACCTGGTCCAGGATCACGATCTTCGCCTCAGGCCGAGCGGCGGCCAGGGCGGCGATATCCTCCACGTCGGTCTCCGGCAGCGGATCGACCTGGGCGGCGATGCCCTGGTGCACCGATTCCCGCCCGGCCACGCGGTCCAGGATCGCGCGGTCCACGGTCTCCCAGCGGGGCAGCGGGCGATCGCCGGCGCCGCGCGCGGCCTTCTCGGCATCGGGATGGGCCTGGAGCAGGCGGCGGATCCGGCGCTGCGGGTTGTCGATCGCAGCGGCGACGGCATGATTGCCGTAAATCCAATAACTTCCACCGCTGGCCTTGTATCCGGCCTGAGCTTCGTCGCGGCTCGCGTGCGGATCGCGCTGGGGCTTGGAAGAGCCTGATTCTGAACTATATCTGGGCGGTGACGCCCGTTCGTCCGCGCGCGGCCGATCTTGGCCCGCCCAAGTTCCCGGAGCCCTCTTCTTCTCCTGCGACCGGTTGTCCCGATTCTTGCCGGGATGGCCCGATTCTGGGTCCCGAGCCCCGTGCGGGCTGCGACCCCGGTCGCGGTTTTTGTCGGGTCGGAAAGGCTTGCGCGGGGGCATGTTGGGGTCCTAGGATGGGGGTGGCTAAAAGCTTTACATCAACTCCCTCCGGGCCGGAAATTTAAATCGGCGCGGGTGGGAGTTTTTCGTGTGTTTTCAAGTTGACAGCACCCGGTAAATGCTCATAGTCCGCGTCTCCGTCGCGGGGCGGAGTCGGCGCTTTCGGAAGGGTGCCCGAGTGGCTAAAGGGGACGGGCTGTAAACCCGTTGGCTTCGGCCTACGTAGGTTCGAATCCTACCCCTTCCACCAAGCCCGACTCTCCGCATGCGGAGGCAGGGCAGGGTGCCGACTCGAGCCGGGCGGGTGTAGCTCAATGGTAGAGCTCCAGCCTTCCAAGCTGGCTACGCGGGTTCGATTCCCGTCACCCGCTCCAAAGCCCCGAAATGCTCGGGGCGGCGGCGCAAACAGAAACCGATCGGGCCTCTATCGGAGGGGCTTCGGTCAAACGGTCGAAACAAGAGCCGGTTCCGGCACATAAGGTCGAGAGAAGATGGCGAAAGCTAAGTTTGAGCGGAACAAGCCGCATTGCAATGTTGGCACGATCGGTCACGTTGACCACGGCAAGACGTCGCTGACGGCGGCGATCACGAAGGTGCT
>NZ_JAYRKD010000019.1:0-118507 GCF_041905885.1 Dongia sp.
ATGCGCTACGATCTCGGCTTCATCGATCTGGAGCAAAAGACCCTGCAACCCACAGACAACCCGTTTGGCCCCGGGTTGTAACCCATGTCTCCAGTACGACCTGTTACCTATGTGTCCGGTCCGGACAAGAAGAAAGCTGGTGCTGCCGAGAGGAATTGAACCTCCGACCCCGTCCTTACCAAGGACGTGCTCTACCCCTGAGCTACGGCAGCGAAACCGGGCCCCCCAAGAGTGTGGGACAGACGGGCCGGTGAAAAGCGGGCGGAACATGCCACCGGCCGCCCGGGATCGCAAGCGCTATGACGCGGCCCGGCCCACGGCCGCTAAACCCGGAATTTCACGGGCTTTTTCATAGGCTTGCCAATATATGGTCATGCTTTCGTCACGCCCGGCGGCTACTGAGAGGCCGGGCGGACGATAGGGGTGATTCGCATGTCGAGGCTAAGGACCTGGTTCAGCAAGCGGCGCCAGCGCAAGCAGCACAAGGCCGACATCCGGGCTTTCATACGCTTTCAGGCCGAGCGCTCGGCCCGGCGCCGGGCCGCGGCCCAGCCCGCGCACTGATCGGCGGCATTCAAATTAATCTTTCAGGATCAACGCGTTGACATGACGCGCTGAACAGGCAAGGCTCGCTCCGTTGCTGACGCGGAGTCCCGACCCTGAGCCAGAAGCCTGAATTGCCGAATCCCAAGCAGCCGGCCAAACCCGCGCCGCAATCCGACTCTATCGAGGAGCGCCGCCGGCGCGAGGCCGAGGCCTTGCGCCAGAATCTGCTGCGCCGGAAGGCCCAAACCCGTGCGCGGCGGGATCCGAAACCTTGAGCCGCCGGTTCAGCTTGGTTACAACCCGCGCGACTCTTCTCCCGAGATTGGACTCCGATGGATAGAATCAGAATACGGGGCGGCCGGCCGCTGCGCGGCCAGATCCCGATCAGCGGCGCGAAAAACGCCGCCTTGCCGCTGATGGCAACCTGCCTCCTGACCGACAAGGAAGTACGGCTCGACAACGTGCCGGATCTCGCCGACATCAGCACCATGACGCATCTCCTGGTGCAGCATGGCGCCGAGGTGACGACCAAGCTCAACGCCAAGCAGCGCTCGCTGATCCTGAACGGCGCCGGCGTCAACGACACCACCGCGCCCTATGACCTGGTGCGCAAGATGCGCGCCTCCGTGCTGGTGCTGGGCCCGCTGGTGGCGCGCCACGGCCAGGCGCGGGTCTCGCTGCCCGGCGGCTGCGCCATCGGCACGCGGCCGGTCGATCTCCACATCAAGGCGCTGCAGCAGCTTGGCGCCGAGATCGACCTGAAGGACGGCTACATCGTCGCCAGCGCGCCGAAGGGCCTGATCGGCGCCGAGGTCGCCTTCCCGAAGGTCTCCGTGGGCGCCACCGAGAACCTGCTGATGGCGGCCTGCCTGGCGAAAGGCGAGACCCTGCTGATCAACGCGGCGCGCGAGCCGGAGATCACCGATCTTGCGCATTGCCTGGTCGGCATGGGGGCGAAGATCGAGGGCATCGGCACCAACACGCTGCGCGTCACCGGGGTCGATCGGCTGGGCGGCGTTACGCATCCCGTGGTGGCCGACCGCATCGAGGCCGGGACCTATGCGATGGCCGCGGCAATCACCGGCGGTGAGCTCGACCTGATCGGCGTGAAGCATGATTTGATTGCGGCGGCGGCCGCGTCGCTGGCCCAAGCCGGGGTCGAGATCCGGGAGACGGAGCAGGGGCTCCACGTCAGCCGCACCAACAAGCCGCTCTCCGGCGTCGATGTCATGACCGAGCCCTATCCGGGTTTCCCGACCGATCTCCAGGCCCAGATGATGGCGCTGATGACCACGGCGGAAGGCGCCTCGATGATCACCGAGACGATCTTCGAGAACCGCTTCATGCATGTGCCGGAGCTGACCCGCATGGGCGCCAGCATCAACGTGCACGGTGCCTCGGCGATGGTGCGCGGGGTGAAGAAGCTGACCGGCGCGCCGGTGATGGCGACCGACCTGCGGGCCAGCGTGTCGCTGGTGCTGGCGGGGCTGGCCGCCGAGGGCGACACGGTGCTGAACCGCATCTATCATCTCGACCGCGGTTACGAGAAGCTGACCCAGAAGCTCGCGGCCTGTGGCGCCGAGATCGAGCGGCTACAGGACGCGGCGGCGGAATAGGGGAACCAAGGGGATGGCCGAAGCGCAGCCCATCAGGCTGATGGCGAAAGACGCCGAGGATCTGGCGGTGGTCGCATCATGCCTGCAGGATGCCCTGGTGCCGCTTTCCGAGATGCGGTTCCTTAAGGGCGAGAAGCGCTTCGTCATGCTGGTCAACCGCTTCCGCTGGGAACAGGCCGGCGACGCGCTGAAGCCGGAGCAGAAGGGCGATGCCAGCTTCGCCGACGCGGCGCCCGACCAGCGCATCAACAGCGGCCTGTGCATCGACGGCGTGACGGCGGTCCGCAGCCGCGACATCGACCGCGCCAAGCCGGCCAAGTTCCTCTCGCTGATGACCATCGGCCTGGATGGCCCGAACCGGCTGAACCTGCTCTTCTCCGGCGGCGGCGCCATCCAGCTCGAGATCGAGAGCCCGAGCGTCTTCCTGCAGGATTTCGGCGAGGCCTGGCCGACGCAATGGCGTCCCGATCACGCGGTCGATCGCCGGGCCGGCGACAGAGGACTGGTGAAGTGACCAACGAGCCGTTCATCCTGGCGCTGCCGAAGGGCCGCATCCTCAAGGAGGCGATGCCGCTGCTGAAACGCGCCGGGATCGAGCCCGAGCCCGACTTCTCCAACGAGGATTCCCGGGCGCTGCGCTTCAAGACCAACGTGCCGGAGATCGAGATCATCCGGGTGCGGAGCTTCGACGTCGCGACCTTCGTCGCCTTCGGCGCGGCCCAGCTCGGCATCGCCGGCAACGACGTGCTGCTGGAGTTCGACTATCCGGAGATCTACGCCCCGGTCGACCTCGGCATCGGCAAGTGCCGCCTCTCAGTGGCCGAGCCCGCCGAGATGTCGGAGAAGGACGACCCGACCCGCTGGTCGCATATCCGCGTCGCCACCAAATATCCCCACATCACCCAGCGCCATTTCGCCGCCCGCGGGGTCCAGGCGGAATGCATCAAGCTGCAGGGCGCGATGGAGCTGGCTCCGACCTTGGGCCTGTGCGGTCGCATCGTCGATCTGGTGAGCTCGGGGGCGACCTTGAAGGCGAACAACCTGGTAGAGGTCGAGACCATCGCGACCGTGACCTCGCGGCTGATCGTCAACCGGGCCGCGATGAAGACCTACCCGCATCAGATCGGCGGCTGGGTCGAAAGCTTCCGCCAAGCCGCGGAAGCGGCGTGATCGCCAGCACCCAGCGCTGGATCATGGGCGCTCAGGCTGCAGCTTGCCCCCCTCCCAACCTCCCCCCTGAAGGGGGGAGGAGTTCGATCGTGCGACGGCTCCATTCTTCTCCTTCCCCCTTCAGGGGGAAGGCCGGGATGGGGGCGCGTGTGGCCGCTGGCTTACAGCAATGAGCGACGAAACGCCCGCGCCGGGTCCCAACCAGCGCATCGTCAAGGTCGAGCTGGACGAGAACAGCGCGTCGGGCGGGAGCCCTGAGGCGCAGCAGGAGCGCTCGATCGCGATCTTCGATCTCATCGAGGAGAACACCTTCGCCCCGGCGATCGCGCAGCAAGGCCCTTTTCACCTGAAGCTCGCGATCGAGGAGAACCGGCTGGTGTTCTGCGTCTGCGACACCGAGGACCGGGAGCTGCACCGCTTCATCCTGTCGCTGACCTCGTTCCGGCGCATCGTCAAAGAGTATTTCGACATCTGCGACAGCTACTACAAGGCGATCCGCAGCGCCTCGCCGTCGCAGATCGAGGCGATCGACATGGGCCGCCGGGGCTTGCACAACGAGGGCTCGGAGATCCTCCGGGAGCGCTTGAAAGGCAAGGTCGAGATCGACTTCAACACGGCGCGGCGGCTGTTCACGCTGATCTGCGCGCTCTTCATGCGGAGCTGAGCCTCCGCATGGCCATTGGGCTTCCCCCCAGTTCCCTTCCCGGCGCGGTGCTCTTCTGCTGCACCCAGAACGCGATCCGCTCGCCGATGGCCGAAGGCATGCTGAAGCAGATCCTGGGCAAGAAGATCTACGTCGATTCCGTCGGCGTCCGCGCCGGCGAGCTCGATCCCTTCGCGGTCGCCGCCATGGACGAGATCGGCATCGACATGTCGAAGCACCGCTCGAAGACCTTCGACGCGCTGGAGGACAGTTCCTTCGACCTCATCATCTCGCTGTCGCCGGAGGCGCAGCACAAGGCCGTGGACATGACCCGCACCATGGCCTGCGACGTCGAGTTCTGGAACACCTTCGATCCCTCGATCGTCGAAGGCTCGCGCGAGCAGCGGATGGACGCCTATCGCGACGTGCGCGACCGGCTGATGGACCGGATCCGCGAACGCTTCCCGATCCTGGGTGCGCCGAAGATCTAGGCTCACGAAGTCTTGAGCACGCATCTCCGCGGCCGGGTGCAGAATTAGCCCTTCTGGGGGACGGTGCGGTTTGGAGGCGGGCATGAAGACCCGGTTTTTGGCGCCGGTCCTGGCGCTGTTCATGGCGGCAACGGCGGCGGCGGAAGAGCCTGCGCAGCTGCCGGACCAGATCGGCCGGCTGGCTGCCGCCTCAGGTTCCGTGGTCTATCGACCGAGCGCCGGCGCCGAGACCGTCGAGGCGCTGATCAACACGCCGCTGGCCGCCGGCGGCCGGGTGGCGACCGCACCGCGCGCCCATGCAACCGTCGACATCGCCGCCGGCCGGTTCTATCTCGACGGCGATACCGCCATGGCGATCGGCACGCTCGGCCCCGGTACGACCGCGGTTGCGCTCGAGCAGGGCGCCGTCATTCTGCGCATCCTGCCCGGCGGCGCGGGACAGGTCTTCGTCATCGAGACGCCGCGCGGCCGATTCCGCGCCGATCAGCCCGGCTATTTCGAAATCGAGGTCGGACCGGAAACCGTCGTCGCCTCCGCCCTCGAAGGTGGCGCGCAGTTCAACGAAACCACCGTGCTGGCGCCCGGCCTGCGCGCGACCATGGCCGGAGCAGCGGTCCCGACCCTCGATGCCGCGGTGGAGGATGACTTCATCCGCCGCGTTGCCGCAGAGGTCGCCGAGACCGGCGAGGACAAGCTCGAGACGCCGAGCCATGTGTCCCCCCAGGTGACCGGCTTCCAGGAGCTCCAGCGCCACGGCCTCTGGGTCGCGAGCGAGCAATACGGCTGGGTCTGGGAGCCGATGGTCGCCTCCGACTGGGCGCCGTTCCAGGACGGGCGCTGGGTCGAGATCGCGCCGTGGGGCCGCACCTGGATCGACGGCGCGCCCTGGGGTTTCGCGCCGGCGCATTACGGCAGCTGGGCGCAAGTGAACAGCCGCTGGGTCTGGGTGCCGGGCAATGCGGCGCAGGCCGAGACCGGCGTCCTCGACGCGACGGGCCAGGCCGCGCCTTGGGTGGCACTCGGGCCGGAGGAGCCGCGTTTCACCGCGGCGCCGATGTTCGTCACCAAGGCCCGCGCGCCCAGCCAGCCCGCGGAGCCGAAGGTCGTCAACGTCACGACGGTCAACAACACCACCAACGTGACCACGGTGGTGAAAGAGGACCACGAGCCTTCGTGGCTGGTGATCGGTGGCCAGGTGCCGACCACGCCGCCCCCAACGCCGACGCCGACGCCGAGCGGGCCGCGCAACCTGACCGGCCTCGGCGCCACCGGCACCCCGATGGGCAGCGGCGTGGCGTTTCCGGGTTCCCGATAGAGACCGGCTAGGATCGCTTGGCTTTGATGTCGGCGACCGAATCGCCGCCGACATACCAGTCTTCGGCTTCGACATCCTCGAACACCACCCAGACCGCTTCCTTGGGCAGTTGCGCGACCTCGGCGATGGTCTCGGTGACGCGGCGCGAGATCTCGTCCTTCCGCTGCTTGGAATGACCCTTCAGAATCCGGATGTTCACGAACGGCATGATGCTTCCCTGAGAATCGTGGTCGGCCAGTATGCGATGCCGGCGGCGGCGCGGCCAGCCGGCGCAAATTCCTGGCCGCTCAATGGGTTGGCGGACAGGCGTGAGCCCGGTGCGGCGAACCTTGGCTATGCCTTTGCGAGAATTGCGCTTTTGGCTTTTTGGAGTATGATCCGCGCCGATTTCGCGCCGGCCGGGGGCTGAGACGGGGAAACCGGCGCGGAGAAACCAGGAGATTTGATGGCTAAAGAAGATCTGATCGAGTTCTCGGGCACCGTCACGGAACTGCTGCCCAACGCGATGTTCCGGGTGAAGCTCGACAACGAGCACGAAGTGCTGGCGCATACCTCTGGCAAGATGCGCAAGAACCGGATTCGCGTTCTGGCCGGCGACCGCGTGAATGTGGAAATGACGCCCTACGACCTCAGCAAGGGCCGTATCACATTCCGGTTCAAGTAATCGAAGCCCCGACGAAATCGCAAACGGCCCAAGTGGCGGGCATGAACCGCCTCGCTGAACTGGTGCTGGCTTCCGCAAGCCCACGCCGGCTCGATCTGCTGCGCCAGATCGGCATCGTGCCCGCGCGCGTCGAGCCCGCCGAGATCGACGAAACACCGCTGAAAGCCGAGCTGCCGGCGCATTACGCCAAGCGCATCGCCGCGGCCAAGCTCGATGCCGTGGCGCCGCGCCATCCGCAGAGTTTCGTCCTGGCCGCGGACACGGTGGTCGCGTGCGGCCGGCGCATTCTTCCCAAGGCCGAGGACCAGAACAGCGTGCGCCGCTGCCTGGAGATCCTGAGCGGCCGACGCCACCATGTGCTGGGCGCCATCGCCATCGCGGCGCCCGGCGGCAAGCGAAGCCTGCGCCTGGTGGATACCTCGGTCATCTTCAAGCGCCTCTCCGAGGCCGAGATCGCGGCCTATGTCGCCGGCGGCGAAGGCCAGGGCAAGGCCGGCGGCTATGCGGTGCAGGGCCATGCCGCGGTCTTCGTGCGCACGATCTCCGGCTCCTACAGCAATGTGGTCGGGCTCTCGCTCTACGACGCCGCGGCGATGCTGACCGGCCTCGGCTTCGAATCGCTGCATGGCTGATCAGGTCTTCATCTCGCTCGGTCCCGATCGCGCCGAGCTGTTCCGCTGGTGCGACGACCGCCTGGTGCAAGCGACCAGCGAGCGGGAAGGCGAGGGCGGCCCGGTCGGCGGCGTTCATCTGGGTCGCGTGCTGAAGCTGGATCGCGCGCTCAATGCGGCTTTCGTCGAGATCGGCCTTGAGCGACCCGGCCTGCTGCCGCTGAAGAAGCATGACAGCCTCTCCGAAGGCGATGCGGTCGCGGTGCAGGTCCGCCGCGATGCCCGCGAGGAGAAGGGCGTCCGTCTCGCGCGCTTCAACGCCAAGCCCAATCTGATCGGCGAACGGCAGCCGCCGGCGCTGTTGCTGCCGCCGCCGATGCTCTGGCAGACCGCCTTGCAGGCGCTGGTGCCGGAACGCGTCGAGGTCATTCATTGCGACCGGCGCGGCGATGCCGACAAGATCATCGCCGCGGCGCCCGAGCTCCGCAAGAAGGTGCAGCACACGCCGCGCCGCAGCTGGGAGCTGAACGACGCCGCGGCCCGGGAAGAGATCGCGGCCGCGCTGCAGGAAGAAGTCCAGCTGTCGAGCGGCGGCCATCTGCTGGTCGAGCCGGTGCGCACCCTGACCGCGATCGACGTCAACAGCGGCGATGCCGGCGGCCGGCGCGGCACCGTTGGATCGGAGGGGGGCGGCGGCATGAACGAGACGGCGCTGGCCGTGAACCTCGCCGCCGCGCGCGAGATTCCGATCCAGCTCGCCTTGCGCAACATCGGCGGGGTCATCGTCATCGACTTCATCGACATCGAGCACCGCGGCAAGCGCGACCAGGTCGTCGAGGCGTTGCGCGAGGCGGTGATCGTCGATCCGGCGATCGACTGGGTCGGCAACATGTCGCGCCTCGGCTTGGTGGAGTTGAAGCGGCGCCGCGGCGGCCCCACCTTGGCCGAGATGTGGTCGAACCGGGATTCCTGATGGCCAAATGCCCGAACTGCGGCAAGCCGACGGTGGTGGAGTTCCGCCCGTTCTGCTCCGCCCGCTGCAAGCAGGTCGATCTGAACCGCTGGTTCAGCGAGAGTTACCGCGTCCCGGTGCAGAGCCAGGACGAGGAAGAGGACGAGGCCGCCCGCCCGGACCGGCCGGAAGAGCCTTAAGCCGCTGTCCCGGGCCGATTTTCCGGCCGAACCTACAAGGCTGGACAAGGCCGTTCAACTTCACTAAAAAGCCGCGATCCGCGTCGGGGGAAACCAACCCAGGGCCAAAGCCCAAGCCCCGACATTTCCGGACATGCCCGGGTAGCTCAGTTGGTAGAGCACATGACTGAAAATCATGGTGTCGGTGGTTCAACTCCGCCCCCGGGCACCACTCCCTTTCCAGACGCGAACCGCCTGTGAAGACCTGGAAGAACATCGCGCTTTGGCCGATCGTGATGGTCTTCGTGTTGCTGACGGCTTTTCTGAAGTATGAACTCGCAGATGCTCGTCACAAAGGCTGCTGCTACGGGCCGGATGATTTCGATCTAAGGCCCGGGCAGACGTACGTCGTGGGCGTTTCTCCTGCTCCGCCGCTGAAACTCTACCCGCGTTGGAAGTATACGACCTTAGGCAAAGTTCTCCCTGCACCGTCAGAAGGTCTAGGCCGCTTACTCGAGATGCTTGGCCCGATCCTAGCTGGAAGCTTGGTCTTTGTGGCCTTCAGGACTGTCGGTTGGCGGGTGCTTGCCGCCGTCTTTGGGGTCGCGGTCACGCTGGCAGGGTTCGCAGTACCGATCTTCGTGGACTGGGGCGTCACGTACTGAGTGTCGCTAAGGGTCCGGTCGGGTTGAGATCCAATCCGTCCCCCGGGCACCACTTCCCCAAGCCCCTAGACTTCACCAGGCCGTTCCGCAGGGATGCGCGTTCTGGCATGATGTCGCGATGGATCGCGAACTGCTGGTACTGCGCCTGGCGCAGGCTGAGCGTGCCGTCGAACTCGGTTTCGAGCTGATCGCCGAGCAGCGCGCCGTCGTTTTCGCGTGCGAAGCCTGGGGTCAGGATCCGGCTGTCGCGCGCCGCCAGCTCCGGAGCTTCGAAGCGATCCAAGAGCGCCACATCGACGATCTGGAGACGGCGCAGACCCAGCTGGCTGCGGCCGACTATCGACAGAGCGCCTGAACCCGAGGTCAGCCCGCGGGCTTCTCGGCCTCGGCCATCTCCGCCTGCCGCTTCGCTTGCGCCTGCTCGCGCTCGGTGAGAATCGCCTCCAGGAATTTGAGGATCAGGTCGGTGAAGCCGTCGCGGTCGATCTTGTCGAGCTCGAAGGAGGCACCGGCCGGGCGCCCGACCACGCCGCTATAGACCAGCTGGACGGTGCCGGTCTGCGCGAGGTTGAGCGCCATCGACTTGTGGGTGATCGGCGTCTCGGTGGAAACGATGACCGTCATCCGGCCGACCGCACCGCTGATGTTGCCGCTGCCCTCCACCGCCAGGGTGAGGCCGCGCGGCGAGAGCGCGGGATTGAGCTCATGAACGGAATTGGTGATCAATTGGAAGGCGGCCTGCCAGTTCTTGACCATGTCCTCGCGACGCTGCCGCTCGCGCGCCTCGGCGGCTTCCTTCTCCTCCTTCAGCCGGCGATCCATCTGATCGGCCGCCTCGAGCCGGCGGGCCAGCGTTGCCAGCCGATCCTTGTCCGCATCCTTCATCCCAGGCCCCATTCCGCTTCCAGCTGCTCAGCCCATCTTGCCACAACCAAGCCGGGGCAAGTCGATAGCAATCCTGCCCGCCTATAGCTTCTTTTGCGGCAGCTCCAGGCCGGCGATTTGGGCATAGAGCCGAGCCACCGAAGCGTCATCGTCGCGCCCCATGCCGGCGGCCGCCGTCATCATGAACATCTGGAAAGCCTGGCCGGCGATCGGGGTCGGGAATTTGGTGTCGCGCGACATGTCGAGCACGATGCCGAGATCCTTGGTGAAGATCTCCACGGCGCTCTTCGGCGCGTAATCGCCATCGAGGATATGCGGCACGCGGTTCTCGAACATCCAGGAATTGCCGGCCGCCGCCGTGATCACCTCGTAGACCTTGGCGATGTCGAGGCCGAGGCGCTGGGCGAAGGTGATCGCCTCGCAGGCGGCGGCGATGTGCACGCCGGCCAGGAGCTGGTTCACCATCTTGAAGGCGGCGCCGATGCCAGGCTTGTCGCCGAGCCGATAGAGCTTTGCCGCCATGGCATCCAATGCCGGTTGCGCGCGGGCGAAGGCGGCGTCGCTGCCGGAGGCGAGGATGGTCAAGGCGCCCTCGGCCGCGCGCTGCGCGCCGCCGCTGATCGGCGCGTCGAGATAGAGCAGGCCGCGCGCCTCGGCTTCGGCGGCGAGCGCCTCGGCATCCTTGGGGCTCATGGTGGCGCAGGAGACGATGACCGCCCCCTTGGGCAGGGCCGGCGCGGCGCCGTCCGCGCCGAACAGCACGGCCCGGGTCTGTGCCGCATTGACCACGACGACCACCAGAATGGCGGCGTCGGTCGCCGCTTCCGCCACGCTCTTCGCGCCGCGGCCATGGGCGGCGAAACGCTGCACCGCCGCGGCGCTGACATCGGCGCCGGCGACGTCGAAGCCCTTGCGGGCCAGCGATACGGCCATGCCGAAACCCATCGAGCCCAGCCCGATCACCGCTGCTTTCGTCTTGTTCATTTGATGCCCTTCATCGTGCTGATCTGCTCAACGCTTCGGCCAGACCCAGCGCTCCGGCGCCTCGGTCTGCTCGGCCAGCGTCTCGCCGAGCTCCTTCCGCAGGCGTACTTCGCGGCAGTCGAAATCGGCGAGCAGGTTGCCGATCAACGCCTCGGAATGGGTGACCAGGATGATCTGCGATCGTGCCGCGGCCTCGCCGATCGCCCGCGCCAGCGCTGGAATGAGATCGACATGCAGGCTGTTCTCCGGCTCGTTCAGCACCATGAGGCCCGGCGGGCGCGGCGAGAACAGGGCGGCGGCGAGCAGCAGAAACTTCAACGTGCCCTCCGAGAGTTCGGTCGCCTTCAGCGGGCGCAGCAGCCCGGGCTGTCGCATCTCGACCTCGAAATAGCTGCCGGTAACGGCAATCCCGATCGCATGTCCCGCAAAGCCATGCTCGATCGCGGCGTCGAACGCATCGGCGTCGCCGATCTCGCGGATGGTCTGGATCGCCGCGGCGAGGTCGGCCCCGTCGCCGGCGAGCGCGGGTGTCCGCGTGCCGATCTGCGGACGCCGCGCCGGTGCCTCGACGTCGGTTCGCAGGTGATCGTAGAAGCGCCAGGCGCGCATCCGCTCGCGCACGATCAGCAGCTCCTGCGCCTCGCGCGGATCGGCGCAATGGGTCATCATGGAATCGTAGCTGGCAAGGCCGGTCTCCGCCTGGGTCCAGGCCCCGGCCTTGTCGCGAATGCGCACCGATGGGCCATGGCGTTCGGCCAGGACATTGTTCCGTCCCGGCTGCGCCCCGATCCAGAGCATCTCCATCTTGATCTCGGGATCCAGCGCGAAGAAGCCGCCGATCGGCAGGCCGAGCTCGATCGCGTAGCCATAGTCGTCGCCGGCGAAGCCCAGCTTCAGTGCGACCGGATGCTTGCGCCGCGTGCCCTGGACCGGATGCTGGCCTTGCTTCACCGAGCGGGCGAAGGATTCGGGTCCGGCCCAGAGCGTCGAGGGCAATCCGCCTTCGGCCGCCAGCGAGCGAATGATGCCGCCATGGGCGATGTCATTCATCAGCCGAAGCGCGCGATAGAAACTCGACTTGCCGCTGCCGTTGGGACCGGTGATGATGGTGAGCCCACCCGGCGCAATGGCCAGGTCGCGCAGCGAACGATAGCCCGAAACCGCAATCTGGTGAATCATCCGGCCGCTCTTCAGCCCTATTGGACACCATTTGTGTCAGCGGGTGTTGTCGGATGGCAAGCGATTCATCGGAGAAATAGCCACATGACGCCGAAGGACAAACCGAAAGACCGATTGGAGCAGAAGCCGCTCGATCCGGAAGCCTTGGTGGACGAAGCGATCGAAGAGAGCTTTCCGGCGAGCGATCCCATTTCTCCGGGCGTCGGCCCGGGCGAGCCCGTTCCCAATCCCGGCGACCGGCCGAAAAAATCGAAACTGCCGAAGAAGTGAAGTAGCTCCGCATGGTTCACGTCATCGCCATCATCACCGCCCATCCCGGCAAGCGCATGCAGTTGCTGGAGCTGTTCCAGGCCGTCATCCCGACGGTGCGCGAGGAGCAGGGCTGCATCGAATATGGAGTCGGCGTCGATGTGGCGAATGCCGATCCGGCCTTCGGTCCCGATACCTACGTCGTGATCGAGAAATGGGAGAGCCTGGCCGCCCTGAAGGCCCACAGCGTGGCGCCGCATATGAAGGCCTTCGGCGCAGCGGCCGGTGGCTTGATTGCCAAGCGCGCCGTGCACGTGCTCGAGCCCGCCTGACTTCCTCGCCACAGGAAGTTCACTGTTCCGGCCCGGTGTCGTCGCCCTAGGCTCCGGTCATGCAGTTGAAACCTTCCGAGCTGCGGCCGATCGCGACGATCGACCCGCGCTTCCAGTCCTACAACGTCGAGATGGTCGAGGTGACCGGCGGCCGCTTCTGGTCGCCCTATGCCGTCTTCGCCGCGGGCGGCGGGCTCTATCACCAGCGGGCGCCGATCGATCTCGAGAACCCGAAGCTGCGCCGGCTCGCCACCGCTTTGGGGCCTGCCTATATGCGGGTCAGCGGCACCTGGGCCAACAGCACCTGGTTCTGCGATTCCGACCCGCTGCCGTCCCAGTCGCCCGAAGGTTTCGTCGGCGTCCTCAGCCACCAGCAATGGCAGGGCGTGATCGACTTTGCCCGGGTGGTCGATGCGGAGATCACCACCTCGGCCGCGATCAGCGCCGGTACCCGCGATGCGGCCGGCCGCTGGCAGCCGGATCAGGTCCGCCGGCTCTTCGCCGCGACCCGGAATGCCGGCGGCAGCATCGCCGGCATCGAGTTCATGAACGAGCCGAGCGCCGGGGCGGGCGCACCGCAGGGCTATGACGCCGCCGCTTTCGCCCGCGATCATGCCGCCTTCCGCGACGCGGTGCGCGCCGTCTCGCCCAAGACACTCATCCTCGGCCCGAGTGCGCTCGGCGATAAGCGGGACGATCCAAATGAGCCGGCGCTTGCGGCCGGCCGGATCCTGGAATTGTCCGCTGCTGATCACGACGTGCTCTCTTACCACCATTACGGCGCCGCCTCGCGCCGCTGCAGCAGCGACGGCTGGTGGCCGCAGACCCGGGCGCAGGACGCGCTCGGCGAAGACTGGCTCGGCCGCACCGAGCAGGCGTTGCAAGTCTACCGGCAACTGCGCGATCGCTTCTTGCCGGGCAAGCCGATCTGGCTGACCGAGACCGCCGATGCGGTCTGCGGCGGCAATCCCTGGGCTTCGACCTTTCTCGACTCCTTCCGCTATCTCGATCAGCTCGGCCGTCTGGCGCGCGGCGGCGTGCAGGTGGTGATGCACAACACGCTCGCCGCCAGCGACTACGGCCTGATCGACGAGGCGACGCTGACGCCGCGGCCGAACTACTGGTGCGCTTTGCTCTGGCGCCGGCTGATGGGCGAGACCGTGTTCGACTGCGGCGCTCCCACGGCGGGATACCACCTCTATGTCCACAGCCTCCGCGATCGGCCGAACGGAAAGGCGGTGCTGGCCCTCAACACCGATCGCGAGAAGGAGCAACTGCTGCGGCTACCGGTGCCGAGCGCGCGCTACACACTGACCGCCAGGGAGCTGCAGGCGCGCGCCGTGATGCTTAACGGAACATTGCTGCAGGCTTCGCTGGAGGGTGTTCTGCCCGATCTGGTGGCGGAAAGGGCCGCGCCGGGTAGCTTGCGGCTGGCGCCGGCTTCCATCACCTTTCTCGAAATCCCGGCCGAATAAGCCGCGCATTTGAGCCGATTCCGCGGGGCGCACACCCACGGCAACATTCCTGCAATAATGACTGCCGCTGCGGGAAGTCCTTAGGCGCTTTTTATCTTCCGCGGCGTAATTCTCGTGAGCGCACCAGCCGCCCCCCGGTGAGTCGATTTCGCTGCCGGAGACGGGCAGGGCTGCGACGAGAAGAGATGAAACTGCAAGCGACCAAGAAAGAGGATCGGATCGAGGCGGGCAGCCGGGAGGCGGCCTTCCTGTTGTCCGCGCGCCAGGACTTCCTGCTGAAGATCGTCGGCGGGATCCAGAACCCGGTCTTCGTCAAGGACGAGGGCTTCCGCTTCGTCTTCGTCAACCCTGCCTTCTGCGCGTTCATGGGACGCAGCGAAGCGGAGCTGCTGGGAAATACGGATTTCGACGTGGTCCCGGCCGAGCATGCCCGGGTCTTCCGTGAGGTTGACACCAAGATCTTCGCCGACGGCCTGCCGCACGAGAACGAGGAAGCGATCGCCAATGCCGGCGGTGCCGAGTTCTGGATCGTGACACGGAAATCGATCTTCGAGCTGCCCGGCGCCGGCCGCTTCATCGTCGGCGTCATCACCGACATCACCCACCGCAAGCGCATGGAGCTCGAGCTCTGGCAGGCCAAGGTGGAGGCGGAGAACGCCAACCACGCGAAGTCGCAGTTCCTCGCCAACATGAGCCATGAGCTCAGGACGCCGCTCAACGCCATCATCGGCTTCTCGGAGATCATCAAGGACGAGCTGTTCGGCAGCATCGAGCAGACGCGCTATCGCGCCTATGCCGAGGATATCCATCGCAGCGGCGGCCACCTGCTGCAGCTGATCAACGACATCCTCGATCTCACCAAGATCGATTCCGGAAAATACAAGCTGCGCGAGACCGAATGCGACGTCGAGCTCGCCGTCTCGGACGTGGTGCGCCTGATGCACGATATCGCGGTGCGGAACGGCATCACGCTGGAGAACAAGACCGCGCCGCGCCTGCCGCTGCTGTTCGCCGACGAGCGGGCGGTCCGGCAGATCATCCTCAACTTCCTATCCAATGCGGCGAAGTTCACGCCGCGCGGCGGCCGCATCGAGATCGCGGCGCGCCAGGCGCCGGATGGCAGCCTGGAAATCAGCGTCGCCGACACCGGCATCGGCATGGCCCCGGAGGACATCCCGCGCGCCTTGAGCCCGTTCGACCAGCTCGAGGATTCATGGGACCGCCGCTACGAAGGCACCGGCCTCGGCCTGCCGCTGACCAATGCGCTGCTGACCTTGCACGAGGGCAAGCTGGAGATCGTCTCGGCGCCGGCCCAGGGCACGACCGTCACCGCCCGGTTCCCGGCACACCGCACGCTCGGCTGACCGCTACCGCATTCCCAGGATGAAGCTGGCGGTGGCGGCGAGGCAGGCGACCGTCCGCACATGGTTCCAGCGGGTCCAGACCTTGAGGTAGCGCGCCCAGACCGCAGCGCCCTCCGGACTTTCGGGCATCACCTGGGCGAGACCGTTGTTGAGCGGCACGTTCCAACGCATCGTGATGCCGATCGCGCCGATCAGGTAGAGCAGGCCGCCGGCGAGGCGCCAGCCTGAACCGGCATCGTCCGAGCCGATCACCGCCAGGATCGCCAGGATGAGGCTCAGCACCGCGGTGCCGAAGAACAGCAGGAAGAAGACGGGATTGAGGATGGTCTCGTTGATCGACTGCATGGCGGCGATGCCGACCGCGGCCGGACGCGTGGCAAAGGCCTGCATGATGAAAGCCGAGAAGGCGAAGAACAGGCCTGCCATGAGTCCGCTGCCGAGCGCGGCCAGCACCGTCAGGACAAACAGCCAGCTCTGCATCGCATTCCCCGATTCGAGATGTGGAGTTTGATCCACATCATGGCCGAGCCTCGGGGTGCGGTCTAGAAACGGGGCATCGGGCCGACGGCCTCTGGAGTCGATCCGTGCGCCGGCCAGATCCCTTAACGCACAGGACGGCGCATCGACGAAGCCCCTCCCGGAAACGGGAGGGGCCTAGCCCCGGCCCATCTCGAACAATGCTTGCAGCGCGTCCGGTTCGTCGGTGGTGATCTGGTCGACCTTCAGCGCCGCCAGGCGTTTCACGCTGCGCGCCGCACCCGCATGGTCGGTGTTGAGCGTCCAGGCATCCACCGCCTTGCCCGCGGCACGAAAGGGCGCCACCAGATCGATCCCCAATCCCTCCGCGGCGAGGATGAGGCGGTAATCGAGATAGATCATCTCGGCGTCCGGCGCCGTCGCGAGCGTGCTCTCGACGAAGTCGAGGCAGTCGATGCCGTCGCGCAGATGCTCCAGCGTATCTTCGGCGCAAGGGTCGAAGCCGCGGCGCATGGCCGGCACGGCGTCTGCCAGGCGCGAGATCGCCTGCCAGTCGCCGCCGCTCAAGATGCAGCGCCCGGCGATGCAAGCCAGGGTCCGGCGGAAATTCTCGATCGTCTGGCGGTCGAGGGCGGCCTCCGTTTCCTTGAGGTCGAGCTGGATCAGCGCATCGGGCGCCGCCAAGCCGCGCGCCAGTTCCGCCAGGTCCTCCAGCAGGATCAGGGCTGGGCCGGTTGCATCGGCTTCGCCGCGCAAGCGGAGGCGGCGGAGCTGCTGGAGCGAGGCCGCTGCGACGGGTCCACTGCCGCTGGTTTCGCGATCCAAGGTCGCATCATGCAGGCAAACGAAGCTGTGATCGGCATGCAGGCGCAGATCCACCTCCAGCGACGCGCCGGCGGCAAGGCCTTCCAGCAGGCGGCGCGGGGTGAAGGACAGGTCGCTGCGGCTGCGCTGCAGCCGGTGCCATTTCAGGCGGGTGACATGATCGTCGCCGGCAATCGCAATTCCGGTCAGCGGCGTTTCGAACGGGACGGGCAGGGACGGGCTGGGATCGGCGTGGAGCAGGGCGGTGCCGAGGTCATGCATTTCGCTTCAACTCTTCCATTTCTTTTCCAGGCTTCGTTAGCACGCGGGGCATGACGGGGATGTGTCGGCGGGGCGAGACCGGTAAGTCGGGCTGGCGGCCGCGGTCCCGCCGCGCTAAGCAGGGTGGATGCGATGGCTCCCGTTGCTGTGCCTGCTCGCAAGCCTGATGCCGTGCGGGGCGAAAGCCGATCCCGCCGAGGATGTCGCGGGCCGCGCCTGTTCCGCGCTGACGGCGCGGGTCGCGGCCGTGGCCGGCGACGATCCCCTGTTCCTGCGCAGCTATGACGCCGGCTCCGGCGACGGCCCGAATCCGGTGCCGGCGCTCAACGCCGCCTTCACCTATGACAACGCCCTGGCGGTCATTGCGCTCAGGGCCTGCGGCCAGCTCGATGCCGCGCGGCGAATCGGCGACGCCCTGCTGGCGGCGTCCGAAGCGGATCGCGGCGGCGAAGCGGGGCGCCTGCGCAATGCCTACCGGCCGGGCGCCGTGCACGAGACGCCGGTGCCGCCGATGGGCTGGTGGAACGCGGACGCGCAGCACTGGGACGAGGATCCCTACCAGGTCGGGTCCGCCACCGGGAACCTCGCCTGGGCGGCGCTGGCCCTGCTGACCCTGGCGGAGGCGACCCGGGATTCCGAATACACCGACGGCGCGGTGCGCATCGCCCGCTGGGCAGCCAAAGCCAGCGCCGATGCGCGCGCACCGGGGGGCTTCACCGGCGGTCTCTACGGCTATGACGACCAGGCCCAGCCGCTCGGCTGGAAATCGACCGAGCATAATGTCGATCTCGCGGCGGTTTTCGATTGGCTGGCGCGCCTGCAGCCGGCAGCCGGCTGGCAGGCGCCGGCGCGGCAGGCGCGGGATTTCGTCGCCGCGCTCTGGGACCCCGCGCGCGGCCGGTTCTGGGTCGGCACCCTGCCGGACGGGGTGAGCATCAATCGCGCGAACAGCGGACTGGATGCCGAGCTCTGGCCGCTGCTGCTCGCGGAGACGCCGCCGGAATGGCAGCGCGCGCTCGCCTATGTGGAACAGAGCCATGCCGCCCGGCCCGGCTTCGACTTCAACGACGACCGTGACGGGGTCTGGTGGGAAGGCACTGCCCAGGCGGCCCTGGTCTACCGGTTGCTGGGCCGGGAGGCGGAGGCCGATCGCCTGCTGAAGGCCGTGGCGCGGCGTTTCAGCCAGGGTGGCCTGCTCTGGGCGACCGATGCGGCGCGGATCACAACCGGGCTCGCCCTGTCCCCCGGGAGCACCACCGACGATTTCTATTATTTCCGGTTGCCGCATCTCGGCGCGACCGCCTGGGCAGCACTGGCCGCCAGGGCCTGGAATCCCTTCACAGGGAGACAGTTCGGGGCCCGGTCGGTTCCATGAAAATCAGGGAAAAACAAAAGATTATCGCCTGACCCTGCGATTTATCCCTGGGATTCCACACCGCCGAAGTTCACAGCCCCCAAGTGATGATGTATAGAGGAACGGTCGGCATCGCGCCGGGTTGGGCCCCTCATGGCGTCAAGCTGTGGCGACCAGCCGGATTCGATCAGGGCATTTTGTGAAACACAGGGGATTACCAATGAAGACTTTGAAGATCGTTGTCGGTCTGTCGCTTCTGGCTGGCCTTGCCGCCTGCGAGAACAGCAAGGGCCTCTATTCCAGCGGCGACTACTACAACGCCTTCGGCCGCGGCTACTACCAGCCCTACCAGGATGGCAGCACCTTCCACTATCACCACTCCTATTACGCCAAGGCGAACACCGTCCCCGAAGTCGGCGAGTAATCGCTCTAGCCGCGTTTCCGGTTGCGCTCGGCCCGCTTCTTGGTGCGGGCCGAGCCGCCTTGCTTGGCCGGCTCCGACTTGACCGCCGCCAGCTTGTCGATGTGCTCGGCGGCGGCTTCCATATCCTCATCCTCGAGCGCGTCCTGGGCCTTCTCGGCCAGCGCCTTGAAGCGCTGTTGTATCTTTTGCAGGTCCTTGTCCTCGAGGTCCTCCAGGTTCATCAGCGTGTTGTGCGCGCCGTCGAGCGCGAAGATGATCTCATCCAGCTTCAGATGCATCGCCGTTGAATCGCGATTCTGCGTGTTCTGAATCAGGAACACCATCAGGAAGGTGACGATGGTCGTGCTGGTGTTGATGATCAGCTGCCAGGTATCGCTGAAGCCGAAGATCGGCCCGCTGACCGCCCAGCCGAGGATGATCAGGACCGCCGCCACGAAGGTGGCCGGATGTCCCGCCGCCCGCGCGGTATGATTGGCGAACCAGGTGAACAGGGACTGGCGATGGTTCTTGGCGGGGGCTTGCTTTCGAATGCTCACGGCGCGCCTGTCAGGTTCATGAGGTGGGGCTGAAGCGGGGTCGGTGTTCCGCAGCGATATAACCCCCAGGTCGGGCCGGAGTTTCGTGTTCCTACAAGTCCAGGGCGTCGCCTTCCTTGGTGTCTTCCACGGTCAGGATCTGCGCCACCTTGTTGCCCTCGAAGGCGAGTGGCAGCATCGCGAACTCGGCGACCCCGCTGCGGCCGTCGGCATAGGCCCAATGGTCGAGCCCGAAGATCGGCTCGGCGCGCGCCCGGACGTCGCGATAGCAGGCGAGATAGAAGTCGCGGTTGGCGAAGTTCTGTGCGTCGAGGAAGGTACCGGTGAAATCGCCGCCGGCGTTGGCCGCGACCTCGGTGCCGACCAGGCGATAGCGGAAGCGATCCCCGACCACCTCGACGATAATGATGCAGGAGAGAACATCGGCCAGGTCGATCGGGTCGATGGCGGCGCGCCGGGGGATCTGTCCCCCGGTCGCCTTGCTGCGCCAGTAATCGAAGATGCGCCGGATCCGCGCCGACTGGACCTCGTCCGGCGAGGCGTAGCGCTTCGGATCGAATCTCATGCGGTCTGCTTGACCTCGAGCGGTTTCGCCGCGGTGCGCAACGCCGCAGGCGCCTGCGGTGCGGCTGAGAAGAGCACCCGGGCGATGGTTCCGGTCGGCTTGTTGCGCTCCAGGGACAACGTGCCGCCCAGCAGCCGCGCATAGCGCGCGGCGATAGAAAGCCCGAGGCCGACGCCTTGCTTGGCGCCGCCGCGCGACAGCACGTTTTCGCTGATGTTGAAGAGATCGCCGACGGTGCGCAGGAACTTGTCGGAAAGGCCGGGGCCGCAATCGACGATGCGCAGCATCAGCTCGCGGTCGTCGCCGGTCAGATTCACCGCGACCGAAGTGCCGTTCGGCGCCGCCTTGATGGCGTTGCGCAGCAATTCGTCGGCGATCGCGCGAAACGCCTTTTCGTCGCCGGACCAGGCGTCGGGCGCATGACAGCATTCAGAGGTCAGCGTGACGCCGCGGCGCGCGGCGGCCTCCTTCAAGCTGTCGATCACATGGCTGACCGATTCGCGCGGCTGGAAGCTCTGGTGCTCGATCGAGCGCTGCCCGGAATCCAGCGCGACGAAGGTGAGGATGCGGTCGACGTTCCTGAGCATCATGCGCCCGGCATCATGGGCATAGCCGGAATATTCCGCGACCTTGCCGTAGCCTTGGGTCGCAGCTTCGGCCTGGACCAGCTCGGTGAAGCCGAGCACGGCATTGAGCGGGGTGCGGAACTCGTGGTTCATGTTGGAGATGAAACTGTCCTTGGCGCGATTGGCCTGCTCGGCGCGCTCCAGCGCCGCGGCATAGTCGCTGCCCAGCCGCTCCAGCCGGACCGCTTGTTCCTCGAGCAGCCGGTTGGTTTCTTCCAGCTCCGCCTCGTGCGCGACCAGCGCCTCGTTGCTGCGGCGGAGCTTGCGCTTCGAGGCTATCAGCAATTCCCGTGAATGGCACAGCGATCCCGCCAGCAGGACGGCGCCGACGAGGAAGTTGAGAGTGAACGAGGCGATCGAGTAGTGAATGAGGAAAGGCGTCCCGACGAACATCCAGCGCACCAGCGCCATGATGCTCCGCAACGTGAAAATGCCGAAGGCGAAGGCGCCGATCGTCGGCAATCTCCGAAGCACCCAGCCAGTCCAGAGATAGAGTACGGCGGTGACCGCGCCGAAGAAGGCGAAGCCCCAGGAAGCGTCCTGCAAACGGATCGCGCAACTGACGGCGATAACGATCGCCGCGGCGACCGAGATCGCGCGCCAGGGCAGCCTATGGCCGGTGAAGGCGAGGTTGCCCATGATCATGAGGGCAACGAAGATCCAGAACAGCGCCGTTGCCGCATAGCCGGCCGCGGCACTGCCGGTTCCGATCCTTATGGTGATGCAGCCGATGCCGAGCGCATAGGCGAGTATCGCGCCGGTCCAGGCGAGATCGAAGAACCGGCGGCCGTCCAGGATCCACTTGAAGCCGAAGACGAGGGCGATCGAGCCAGTGCTGATCGCGCCGAAGGAGAAGACGAGAACATCCGAACTCATGTCATCCCGCCGGTAGGGCGGGGGCGAGCGCGTTGAAGCCGAGCGACGGTCAAATTAAACACCCCTTGCGCCCGCATGCCCCTTCGACCCGCACCGGCCGCGCTCTTGCAGACTATGGCACAGTCCTTAAGTGGGACTTAACGCCTAGTGTGGTTTTCCTGCCGCAGATCAGCGGCTTAGGCTCGTGAAATGGGCCGGGAAGCCATCCCGGCGGTGCAAAACATCCATGCAGGGATTTCGCATACGGCCCGGCCCGGCTTGGTTAGAATAAGAACCCGACGGTTCCAAAAGCCCGTCGCGCCTTACCCAGAATCCCAGGTAACTCCTTGAACGCGACCAATTTCTATCCGCGCCCGGCCGGCATGGCGCCCCGCGAGGTCCGCCAGATCCTGCTCGGCGTGCTGCTCACCATGTTCCTCGCGGCTCTGGACCAGACCATCGTCGCGCCGGCACTGCCGACCATCGCCCGCGACCTCCACGGTTTCGACTCGGTCTCCTGGGTGGTGACGGCCTATCTGCTTTCCGCCACGGCCACGACGCCGATCCTGGGCAAGCTCAGCGACCTCTACGGCCGGCGCAGCGTGATGATCATCAGCGTCGCGGTCTTCCTGGTGGGATCAGTCGCCTGCGCGCTTGCCCCCAGCATGTTCCTGCTGATCTGCGCCCGGGCGCTCCAGGGTGCCGGCGGCGGCGCGCTGCTCTCGCTCGCCAACACCATCGTTGCGGATGTCGTCTCGCCAAGGGAGCGGGGGCGTTACCAGGGCTATTTCGCCAGCATGTTCGCGATCGCCGGCATCATGGGGCCGGTGCTCGGCGGCTTCTTCGCCGAATACATCAGCTGGACCGCGATCTTCTGGATCAACCTGCCGATCGGCCTGCTGGCGATCTGGATCGCGCGCCGGGCGCTGGCACATCTGCCGGTGAAGGGCGTTTCGCACCACATCGACTATCTCGGCTCGGCCCTGATGGCGACCGCGACGATCAGCCTGCTGCTGGCCTTGACCTGGGGCGGGCATCGCTTCGCCTGGTTCTCCGCGCCGACCCTCGGCCTGATCCTGTTCTCTGCCGTGCTTTATGCGCTGTTCCTGCGCCAGCAGAGCGTCGCGCGCGAGCCGGTGCTGCCCTTGAGCCTGTTCGCCAACCCGGTCATCCGCATGACCTCGCTGCTCGGCTTCACCATCATGGTGATCAATGTCGGCGCCACGGTCTATGTGCCGCTCTATCTCGAGTTCGTGCGCGGGATGAACGCCTATGACTCCGGCTTGGTGCTGATCGCGCTGATGGTGGGCGTGGTTGGCGGGGCGCTGATCACCGGGCAGTACATGCGCTTCACCGGCCGCTACAAGTTGCCGCCGCTCATCGGCGTCGCCGCCGCGGCGATCGGGCTCATCTACCTCGCCTATGGCGCGGCGGGACGGACCAACCTCGAGATCGTCATCGTCCTCACCGTGACCGGCATCGGGCTCGGGACGGCTTTCCCGGCGATGATGGTGGCGACCCAGAACGCCGCCCATGGCGGCAATCTCGGCATCGCCACGGCCAACCATACCTTCTTCCGCTCGCTGGGCGGTGCGGCGGGCGTGGCATTTCTGGGCGCGATCATCTTCAGCGTCCTGGCGTCGCATATCGATATCGACCGCGGCGCGGACTTGAACGACATCCTGCAGCCCGGCCCGGTCCTCGATGCGGTGCAGCCCTATCTCGGCCATGCCTTCTCGGCCTTCTTCGCCGCGGCGGGCGCGGTGGCGGCGCTTTCGGCGATCGGCTTCCTGTTCATGAAGGAAATGCCGCTGCGCCAGAATGCCGGCCACGAGACGCCTGCGGAGTAGGCCGCTCAGGGTCTCCCCAAAGCCCGGCGGCGTGCTATACACAGCCACCGTCAGGGACCACACGAGACCAGGAAATGGCCGTCTTTTTATCGCTTGCCGAAGCCGTCGCCGCCAATATCAAGGACGGCGACACCGTCGCCTTTGAAGGCTTCACCCACCTCATTCCCTTCGCCGCCGTGCATGAGACCGTCCGGCAGCAGCGCCGCGACCTGCATCTCGTGCGCATGACGCCGGACCTGATCTACGACCAGCTGATCGGCATGGGCTGCGTCCGGAAGATGACCTTCTCCTGGGGCGGCAATCCCGGCGTGGGCTCGATCTATCGCTTCCGCGATGCCGTGATGAACGGCTGGCCGCGGCCGCTGGAGCTGGACGAGCACAGCCATGCCGCCCTCGCCAATGCCTATGAAGCCGGGGCGGCGGGCCTGCCTTGCGCGATCTTCCGCGGCTATCGCGGCGCCGAGCTGGCGGCGGTCAATCCCAGCATCAAGTCGATCACCTGTCCCTTCACCGGCGAGAAGCTGGCCGCGATCCCCTCGATCCGCGCCGACTGCGCGGTGATCCATGCCCAGAAGGCCGACCGCAAGGGCAACGTCCTGATCGAAGGCATCCTCGGCGTGCAGAAAGAAGCTGTGCTCGGCGCCAAGCGCGCCATCGCCACGGTGGAGGAGGTGGTCGAGGATTTCGGCCCAGGAAGTCCCAATGGGGTGAGCCCGAACGCCTGCATCCTGCCGAGCTGGACGCTCAGCGCCGTGGTTGAAGTGCCCGGCGGCGCCCATCCGTCCTATGCGCATGGCTACTACACCCGCGACAATGCCTATTACAAAGCCTGGGACGAGATCAGCAAGGAGCGCGACGTGTTCCTGAAATGGATGGAGGAGAACGTGCTGCGGCAAGGGCCGGACGTTTTCAAGCGCCATGCCAGGAAGGCGGCCTGATCATGAGCGACTACACGCCCAATGAAATGATGACCGTGGCCGCCGCCCGTGCGCTGCGCAACGAGGATGTCTGCTTCGTCGGCATCGGCCTGCCGAGTGCGGCCTGCAATCTCGCGCGGCTCAGCCATGCGCCCGACATCACCTTGATCTACGAATCCGGCACCATCGCCACCAAGCCCGACGTGCTGCCGCTCTCGATCGGCGACGGCGAGCTCTGCGAGACGGCGCTGGTGACGGTGTCGGTGCCGGAGATGTTCCGCTACTGGCTCCAGGGCGGGCGCATCACCCGCGGCTTCCTGGGTGCCGCGCAGCTCGACAAGTTCGCCAACATCAACTCGACCGTCATCGGCGCCTACGACAAGCCGAGCGTGCGACTGCCGGGCGGCGGCGGTGCGCCGGAGATCGCCACCTCCTGCGGCGAGATCTTCGTCGTGATGGCGCAGTCGAAGCGGAGCTTCGTCGACAAGGTCGATTTCGTCACCTCGCTCGGCCATGGCAAGGGCGGCGACGACCGGCAGAAGACGCATGGCGTCACGACCAAGGGGCCGACCAAGGTGATCACCGATCTCTGCGTCATGGAGCCGGATCCGGTCTCCAAGGAGCTGACCGTGGTGGGCCTACATCCCGGGGTGACGCGGGAGGCCGTCGTGGATGCAACCGGCTGGGCGGTGAAGTTCGCGTCGAGCCTCACCGAGACGCCGGCGCCGACGAACGACGAACTGAAGGTTCTCCGCGCGCTCCATGCGCGGACCAAGGCGGCGCATGCGCCGAAGCAGGCCGCGGAATGACTCGCCAGGTATTCCTCTGCGACGCCGTTCGCACCCCGATCGGCCGCTTCGGCGGCGCGCTCGCCTATGTCCGCACCGATGATCTCGCCGCGGTGCCGCTGAAGGCGCTGCAGGCGCGCAACCCGGCGGTCGACTGGAGCCGTCTCGACGAGGTCTATCTCGGTTGCGCCAACCAGGCCGGCGAGGACAACCGCGACGTCGCGCGCATGGCGCTGCTGCTGGCCGGCCTGCCGGACAGCGTGCCGGGGACCACGATCAACCGGCTCTGCGCCTCGGGCCTCGACGCGGTAGGTTCGGCGGCGCGGGCGATCCGCGCCGGCGAGATCGACTTCGCCATCGCCGGCGGGGTCGAGAGCATGAGCCGCGCGCCGCTGGTGATGGCGAAGGCCGAGACCGCCTTCCAGCGCGGTGCCGAGCTGCACGACACCACGATCGGCTGGCGCTTCATCAACCCGCTGATGAAGGCGCAATATGGCGTCGATTCCATGCCGGAGACCGGCGAGAACGTCGCCGAGCAGTTTCAGGTGACCCGCGCCGACCAGGACGCCTTCGCCTGGCGCAGCCAGCAGCGGGCCGGTCGGGCCGCCGCTTTCTTCGCCGCGGAGATCGTGGCCGTCGAGGCCAAGGACGCGCGCGGCAAGCCGCTCGCCGTGACGGCCGACGAACACCCGCGCGCCGACACCACGCTGGAAGCCTTGGCCAAGCTGAAGACGCCGTTCCGCAATCCCGGCACGGTGACTGCCGGCAATGCATCCGGCGTCAATGACGGTGCCGCGGCGATGTTGCTGGCCTCGGAGGCGGCGGTAAAGGCGCATGGCCTCAAGCCCCGTGCCCGCATCCTCGGCATGGCGACCGCGGGTGTTCCGCCGCGGATCATGGGGATCGGCCCGGTGCCGGCGACGCAGAAGCTGCTGGCGCGCCTCGACCTGAAGATCGGCGATTTCGACGCGATCGAGCTGAACGAGGCTTTCGCCGCCCAGGCGCTGGCCTGCCTGCGCCAGCTCGGCCTGCCGGACGACGCTCCGCAGGTGAACCCGAACGGCGGCGCCATCGCGCTCGGTCATCCGCTCGGCATGAGCGGGGCGCGGATCGCCATGACGGCGGCGCATCAGCTGGAGAAGACCGGCGGCAAGCGGGCGCTGGCGACGCTCTGCGTCGGCGTCGGGCAGGGCGTGACGCTGGCGATGGAGCGGGTCTAGACGCGATCCTGCGGATCGTCGAACAGGATGCGCTGGGCGGCGCCGTCCATGTCGTCGTACTGGCCGGACCGGAGCGCCCAGAGGAAGGCGGCGAGGCCGAGGCCGCCCATGCAAAGCGCGATCGGAATCAGGAACAACAGGATGTTCATGGCAGCTTCGCCCCCTTTGATTCAAAGCGGCCCAAGCGCAGGGCGTTCAGGATGACGATGATCGACGAGCTCGACATGGCCACGGCGGCGATCAGCGGGGTCACGAAGCCGAGGATCGCCAGCGGCACCGCGGCGAGATTATAGACCAGCGCGATCCCCAGATTCTGCCGCACCAGATTATCGGTGCGCCGGGCCAGCAGCAAGGTCAGCGGAATCGCCTCCAGCTTGTCGCCCTGGAACACGACGTCGGCGGCGCTCTGGGTGATCTCGGTGCCGCTCGCCGGGGCCATCGAGACATGGGCGCCGGCCAGGGCCGCGGCGTCGTTGATGCCGTCGCCGATCATCAGCACCTTGCGGCCTTCCTTGGCCAGGACTTCCAGCCGCGCCGCCTTGTCGAGCGGCGAGAGCCTTGACGCAAAGGCGTCGATGCCGAGCTGGCGCGCCAGGTCCTCGACCGGCGCCGCGCGGTCGCCGGAGAGCATCTCCAGCTGCAAGCCGAGCGCCTTCAGGCGCGCGATCACCGCCTCGGCGTCGGGCCGCAAGCGGTCGGAGAACTGGAACCGCTGCTGCTTGCCGTCAGGGCCCACCAGCCACAGCACCTGGTCGGTGGCGGCGTCTTCCGGCTGTCCGGTGAAGGCGCAGCTGCCGAGCTTCCAGCCTTCCCAGGCGAGGCCCGCACCCGGATGTTCCTGAACGCCGGTCAGCACCGTGGCCTCCGGCGCGGCGCGGGAAAGCGCGCGGGCCAGGGGATGCCGGCTGTTGGCGGCGATGCCGGCGGCGATCATGAGCAGCTCGGGATCGGCGCCGGGCTGCAAATCCAGGCGGCCGAGCGTGAGCGTGCCGGTCTTGTCGAATACCACGGTGTCGATGCCGGTCATGCGCTCGAGCGCGTCGGCGCTCTTCAGGAGAATGCCGGAGCGCATCAGGCGCTGGCTGGCGACCACCTGCACGACAGGCACGGCGAGGGCGAGAGCGCAGGGGCAAGTGATGATCAGCACCGCGACCGCGATCATCAGCGCCTCGGTCCAGGCCAGGCCGCCGCCGAGCCACCAGCCGAGGAAGGTGGTCAGCGCCACCACGTGGACGACCGGCGCATAGCGCCGCGCCACCCGGTCGGCGATGCGGGTGAAGCGGCTCTTGCTGGATTCCGCCGCCTCCATCAGCCGCACCATGTCGGCGAGCAAAGTGGAATCGCCCACCGCATTGACCAGCATCTTCAAGGGGCCGGTGAGATTGAGCGTGCCGGCGAACAGGCGGTCGCCGGGATTGCAGCGTTGCGGGGCGCTTTCGCCGGTGATGGCGGAAACGTCGAGATCGCTGCTGCCAGTCGTGATCGTGCCGTCGGCCGGCGCCCGGCCGCCGGGCGCGATCAGCACCGTCATGCCGGGGCGCAGCTGCGAGGGCGGCAGGCTGTGCTGGCGGCCATCGGGCTCGACCACGGTCGCCGCCACGGCGTTCAAAGCGAGCAGGCGGGCGGCGGTGGCATGGGCGCGGCCGCGGGCGCGGCGGTCCAGATAACGGCCGATCAGCAGGAAGAAGAGCAGGGTGACCGCGGAATCGAAATAGGCATGCTCGCCGCCGCGGAAGGTCTCGAACAGGGAGATCGACGGGGCCAGGGTGATCGCGAGGCTGATCGGCACATCCATGTTGGTGCGCAGGGCCTTGAGCGCGGCCAGCGCCGAGCGGAAGAACGGGCGGCCGGCATAGGCGATCGCCGGGATGGCGATCAGCGCCGAGATCCAGTGCAAGAGATCGCGGGTGCCCGGATCGGCGCCGGACCAGACCGAAATCGACATCAGCATGATGTTGCCGGCGGCAAACCCCGCCACGGCCATGGCCGTCAGCAGCGCCTTGCTCTCCGCATCGGCCTCGGAGGCGAGCCGCTCCGGGTCGCAGGGCACCAGCTTGTAGCCGAGCCGGGTCACCAGCTGGACCAGGCCTTCGGGATCGGTCTCGCTGTCCTTCCAGCGCAAGGTCAGGCGCCGGGTGGAGAGGGCGACGCGCGCCGATACGACGCCAGTCTGCTGCAGCAGGCTCTGTTCGATCAGCCAGACGCAGGCGCCGCATTGCAGGCCCTCAACCATGAGGGCGAGCTCTTTCTCGCCGGGCGCCACGTCGCGGCTCCAGGCCGAGAGGTCGACCTCGGTCTCGATCTCGTCCGGCCGTGTCGGCGGCTGCGCGGGATCGGCCACGCGCTGCTGGTAGTAGCGCGCGAGGCCGCGCGACTGCACCAGCGCATAGGCGCCGGCGCAACCATGGCAGCAGAACTCACCTTTCCCCTTGAACGGCGCGCCGCAATGCTTGCAAGGACGGTCAGCCGCAATGCCGCAGACGTCGAGCGTCTCCACGAATTGCGGCAGCGCGTTCACTTCACGAAGATCCGCTGCACCACCTGCCAGTCGGTCGTGCCGTCGAGCGCCGAGAGCCGGAGCTCCCAGCTTCCGTTGGCCGGCAGGATCACGTCGGTGCCGTAAATCCCGGCACCCTCCGACCGCAGCGTCAGCCGCTGGTCTAAAGCCGTGCTGACCGGGCGCACCAGATGCGCCTCCAGCATCAGGCCCTCGACCGGCTGGCCGGCCTTGTCGGTGATGGTGACGGCGAGATGCCGTCCGCCAAGCGCCGGCGTGACGGTGGTCTTGGCGGTCCAGCCCAAGGCCGCGCTGGCCGCGGCCTCCTTCAGGATCGCGTTGTACTCGATGCCTTCCTGATAGGCCTTGGTGGTGTCGAGGCCGCTGAAGGTACTCTGGGCGAAGAAGATCATCACCCCGTTGACCACGACCACGCCCAGCATCAGGGCGACCATGAGGGTCGGGATCCAGAGCGACCGGCGCTGCGGCCGCGCGTTCTGCGCGAGATCAGTCATTGTCGGGCTCCGGGCCGCTGAAGATGGCGCCATGCTGGCTCTCCTCGCCGGTGGTGATGTTGGCCGCGTGGATCGTGATGTCGGTCTGCTTGCGCTTCAGGCTCTCGCGCGGCGCCTTCACCAGCAGGCGGAAAGTGCCGACGCTGTCTCCGGCGACTTTCACCGACTGCGGGTCGGCGCCGATGATCTTGATCGAAAGCCCCTCGATCCCCTCGACCGCGACCCGGTACTCCATCGGCTGCGGATTCTTGTTGGAGATCTTCAACGTGTAGCCGTCCTGGATCTCGCCGTCGCCGAGCTTGACGAAGAGCGGCGAGCGGTCGGCCTGCACCGTGACGTCCATGGTGGCGCGGGTCGAGAGCGAGAACAGCATGCCGGCCGTGACCAGAACCAGGCCGATGGCATATATGATCGTGCGGGTGCGGATGAACTTGAACTTGGTCGGCTTGCCGACCGCGCGCGCCGCGCTGTTCGAGAGCGAATCATAGGTGATAAGCTCGAGCGGGCGGTCGAGCTTGCCCATGATCGAATTGCAGGCATCGACGCAGAGGCCGCAGCCGATGCAGGCGAGCTGCGGGCCGTTGCGGATATCGACGCCGGTCGGGCAGACGTTGAAGCAGAGGTTGCAATCGACGCAGTCGCCGAGCTTCTCGGTCTCCTTGGCCTTCTTCTTGCCGCGCGGTTCCCCGCGCCACGCCTCGTAGGTGACGATCAGGCTGTGCTCGTCGAGCATGGCGCCCTGGAAGCGCGGCCAGGGGCACATGTAGATGCAGACCTGCTCGCGCGCCCAGCCCGCCAGCAGATAGGTCGTGGCGGTGAAGAGGCCGATGAAGCCGACCTGGGTCAGGGTGGCTTTGAAGGTGAACAGGTCGCGGACCAGCGTCGGCGCGTCGTTGAAATACATCACCCAGGCGCCGCCGGTCGCCGCCGCGATGACGAGCCAGGCGAGATGCTTGGTGCTCTTCAGCCAGGCCTTGCGCAGGGAGAACGGCTCCTGGTCCAGCTTCATGCGGGCATTGCGATCCCCCTCGATCCAGCGCTCGACCTGGAGGAAGAGATCGGTCCAGACCGTCTGGGGGCAGGTGAAGCCGCACCAGACGCGACCCAGCAGGGAGGTCGCGAGGAACAGGCCGATGGCACCCAGGATCAGCAATCCGGCGAGGTAGTAGACTTCCTGGGGCCAGATCTCGATCCAAAAGAAATAGGCGCGGCGGTTGGGCATATCGACCAGCAGCGCCTGGTCGGGGCGGCCGAGGCCGCGGTCCCAGCGCAGCCAGGGCGCCAGGTAATAGATCCCCAGCAGCAAGCCGAGCGCGCTCCATTTGATCACACGGAAGCGGCCCCAGATGCGCTGGGGGTAGATCTTGACATGTTCGGCATAGAGCGAAGCGTTGGTCACGGTCTGCTCTGGCTTGATGGTCCGGTGTTGCATTCTATCATCACTTCACCCCCTCTCCATGGAGAGGGGGTGTTGTTCGCTTCCGATTACTGTCCGCCGCCGAGGGCGTGGACGTAGACAGCCAGCATCTTGATCTGCGCGTCACTCAAGCGGCCTTGCCATGCGGGCATGACGCCATGCCGCGGCTTGGTGACCTGTGCGGTGATGGTCTTGGCGTCGCCGCCATAGAGCCAGATCGAGTCGGTGAGGTTCGGCCCGCCGAGCTCGAGATTGCCCTTGCCCTGCTCGCCGTGGCAGGCGGCGCAGTTATCGGCAAAAACCGTCTTTCCGCGCTCCGCCGCCGTCGCATCGGCCTTTTCTCCGCTGAGCGACATGACGAAGGCGGTCACGTCGGCAATCTGCTCCGGCGTCAGCACGCCGTCGGCTCCGAAGTTCGGCATGATGTTGCTGCGGGTCGCTTCGTCGGTGGTGGCGCGGATGCCGTGGCGGATGGTCTGCTCGATCTGGGCGAGATCGCCGCCCCAGAGCCAGTCGTCGTCGGCCAGAACCGGATAGGCCGGACGGCCGGCGCCGCCCGGCGCGTGGCAGGCGGCGCAGTTCTCATTGAACACCGCCTTGCCGCCGCTCATGGCGAAGTTCAGCAGCTCGGCATCGCCGTTGATCTGCTCGGCCGAGGCGGCGCTGATCTTGTCGATCCAGACCTTCTGCGCCTCGGCCGCCGCGGCCGCCTGCTGGGCATAGTCCGCGCGCTGGTCATAGCCGAGGATGCCCTTGGTATAGCCCGAGAAACCGGGGATCGCCGGATAGAGCACCCACCACAAGATCGAGAAGGCGATGCAGGCATAGAGCACCGTCAGCCACCATTTCGGCAGCGGGTTGTTCAGCTCCTGGATGCCGTCCCAGGAATGACCCGTGGTCGGCTTGCCGGTCAATTGGTCTTTGTTGATGTCGGTCATTTCAGGCTCCCGGGCCTTGCTGCTCGTCCCGTTCGTTCTTGAACGGGATCTTGGCGCACTCCGCGAAGTGTTCCCGGTTCTTCGGGCGGAAGGCGTAGAAGGCGATGCCGAGGAACACCAGCATCAGCCATGCCGCCCAGAACTGCTTGGCGAACTCGGAGATCTCGAGCCAGGTCATTGCGCTTCTCCTTCCGCCTTGGTGGCGTATTCCGGGCGATAGGTCGTGAAGTCGACCATCCGGCCCAGCACCTGCAGATACGCGACCAGCGCGTCCATTTCGGTCAGCTTCGCGGGATCGCCGTCGAAGTCGCCGGTCGCCGCCTTGGGATAGCGGGCGAGCAGGCCGGCGGTGTCGGCATCCGGCGTTGCCTGGGCGGCCAGGTCGGCAGCCGCGTTCTCGATCTCCTCGTCGGTATAGGGGACGCCGACGATCCGCAGAGTCTTCAGGTGCTCGGCGATGTTCGACGGGTCCACCTGGCGCCGCGAAAGATGCGGGTAGGGCGGCATGATCGACTCCGGCACGACCGAGCGCGGGTCGATGAGATGTGCGACCTGCCAATCGTTGGAGTACTTGCCACCGACCCGGGCCAGGTCCGGACCGGTGCGCTTGGAGCCCCACTGGAACGGATGGTCGTACATGCTCTCGGCGGCCAGGCTGTAATGGCCGTAGCGCTCGACCTCGTCGCGGAACGGCCGGATCTGCTGGCTGTGGCAGAGGTAGCAGCCCTCACGGATGTAGACGTTGCGGCCGACCAGCTCGAGCGGGGAGTAGGGCCGCACCCCTTCCACCTTCTCGATGGTCTCGCCGATCGTGAACAGCGGCACGATCTCCACGAGACCGCCGATCGCGACCGTGACGATGATTCCGAGCAGCAGCAGGATCGAGTTGGTTTCGAACTTCTCTTGCTTGATGAGTGCCATTGGAATTGCTCCGGTCACGCGGTGGCGGTGACGGCGGCACCGAGCTTGGTCTCGGTCCGGACGTCGCCGCGCGCCGTGCGCCACATGTTGTAGACCATCACCAGCGCGCCTGAGAGGAACAGGACGCCGGCGAGGGCACGGACGATGTAGTAGGGGTGCATCGCGGCCACGGTCTCGACGAAGGAGAACTGCAGGAAGCCGAGATCGTCATAGGCGCGCCACATCAGGCCCTGCATGATGCCGCTGATCCACATCGGCGTGATGTAGAGAACGATGCCGATGGTGGCGAGCCAGAAGTGCCACTCGATCAGGCGGACCGAATAGACCCGCGCGACGTTCCAGAGCTTGGGCACCAGGTAGTAGACGGCGCCGAAGCTGACGAAGGCGACCCAGCCGAGCGCACCGGAATGCACGTGGCCGATGGTCCAGTCGGTGTAGTGGCTGAGCGAGTTGACCGAGCGGATCGACATCACCGGGCCCTCGAAGGTCGACATGCCGTAGAAGCCGACCGAGGTGACCAGGAAGCGCAGCACCGGATCGGTGCGGAGCTTGTCCCAGGCGCCGGAGAGCGTCATCAGTCCATTGATCATGCCGCCCCAGGAGGGCATCCACAGCATCACCGAGAAGGTCATGCCGAGGAACTGCGTCCATTCCGGCAGCGCGGTGTAGTGCAGATGGTGCGGGCCGGCCCAGATGTAGAGGAAGATCAGCGACCAGAAGTGCACGACCGACAACCGGTAGGAATAGACCGGGCGCTCGGCCTGCTTCGGCACGAAGTAGTACATGATGCCGAGGAAGCCGGCGGTCAGGAAGAAGCCGACCGCGTTATGGCCATACCACCACTGCAGCATCGCGTCCTGGACACCGGAGAACAGCGAATAGCTCTTGGTGCCGAGGAAGGAAACCGGCACCGACATGTTGTTGCCGAGATGCAGCACGGCCACGGTGACGATGAAGGCGAGATAGAACCAGTTCGCCACATAGATATGCGGCTCCTTCCGCTTCATCAGCGTGCCCAGGAAGACCAGCAGATAGGTGACCCAGACGATGGTCAGCCAGAGATCGGTGTACCACTCGGGCTCGGCATATTCGCGGGCTTCGGTGATGCCGAGCACGTAGCCGCTGGCGGCCAGCACGATGAAGAGCTGGTAGCCCCAGAACAGGAACTCGGCCAGGCCGTCGCCGCCGAACAGGCGCGCCCGGCAGGTGCGCTGCACGACATAGAGGCTGGTCGCGAACAGTGCATTGCCGCCGAAGGCGAAGACCGCGGCCGAGGTGTGGACCGGCCGCAGGCGCCCGAAGGTGGTCCATTCCAGGCCGAGGTTGAAGATCGGGAAGGCGAGCTGCAGCGCGATCACCACGCCGACCAGGAACGCGACCACCCCCCAGAACAGGGTGGCGATGGTGAATTGTCGGACGACCCGTTCGTTATACGGGCTGTCGGCAGCAGCGAGTGCTGTGGCGGACATCAGTGGCCCCCTTTAGGCGCAGTAGCAAGCGTGATGAAGCGGAACACGACTAGGATCGCGAAGACGAAGAGCAGCAGGCCGAACAGCGAAAATGCCGCATCATGGCTGCGGGCGCTGAGGAAGAGGCCGAGGATGCCGACGATGGCGAGAACGCCGCCGCCGATGAATTTCCCGATGTTCATGTTCCTTCTCCAACGAGGTCGCGATAGGCATGCCAGCTGGCATGGCCGATCAACGGCAGGGTGACGATGAGGCCGAGGCAGCCGGTGACGAGACCGGCGCCGGTGAACAGCACGATCAGCGCGCCCCAGCCGAACAGGACGCGCCAGTTGGCGACGCTGACGGCAATCGAGGTGGCGATCGCCTGCGCCGTCCCGACGTCGCGGTCGAGCAGCAGGGGAAAGGAGACGACGCCGATCGCGAAGCAGAGCGCGGCGAGCACGCCGCCGACCGCGCTGCCGGCGAGCAGGAAGATCAGCCCGTCGGTCGTGGTCAGGATGGTGAGGATGAAGTTCTCCCATTCGACCGGCTGCGGGCCGAAGAACAGCGCGTAGACCAGCATCGCGATCCGCATCCAGAGCACCTGGAGCAGCATCATGACCAGGCCGAGGGTGAAGAGTGGGCCGGGGCGCTTGGACCAGGCCGTGGCGATGTCATGGAAGCGGATCGACGCGCCCATCTCCAGGCGCCGGCTGATCTCGTAGAAGGCAATGCCGAGGAACGGCGCCACGAACATGAAGCCCGAGGCCAGCGGAAAGGAATAGGCGAGGTAGTCCTGCCGCCACAGGCCGTAAATGATTACCACGCTGATCGCGGCGATGATCACCCCGAAGGTGAGGCTAACCTCGGGGGCGCGCGACAAATCCTGCCAGCCCCGGCGCAGCCAGCCCCAGGGCATCTCGACGTCAACGCGGTTGATCGGCAGGACCAGTCCGGCATACTCGGCATCGAGCGCCGGCCCGATCAGCTTCTCCCCCATGGCCTAACCTCTTGCGACAGCGTGATTCGAACTTGAGGTTAGGAGCGGACGGCCGAGGCGTCGTTGACTTGAGTCAATTCCAGCGGCGCGCCGCCGACGCAGAATAGGCCAGACAGACTGTCGCAGCTCCGGCCATCTCCTTCCCCCTCTGGGAAAGGAGAGATCAAGGGCGCCGCTGCGGAAAGTGGGACTTTGGACTCAATCGCGATCATCGCCGCGCATTGCCAGGTGGCGCTCCGCGACAACGCGCCGCTGATCCTGGCCCTGTTCTTGGCCGGCCTCGTGGGCAGCGCCGGGCACTGCGCCGGCATGTGCGGCCCCTTCGTCCTGGCCCAGGTCGGGGCGCGGGCCGAGCTCAGTCGTGTCTCCGGCGCAACATTGCTGCCCTACCACCTCGGCCGGGGCACGACCTACATCGCGCTCGGCATGCTGCTCGCGGCCCCGATCGGGCTCTTGAGCCGGCTGGACCAGCTGCGCTGGGTCCCGGCAGTGCTGCTGGCCGGCGCCGCCGGCTTGTTTCTGTTCCAGGCGTTGCGCGGGTTTGGTGCTGTCGGCGCGCCCGCGCCCGGCTTCCTCCACCGCGCGCGCGGCCTGTTCGCCCGGCCCTTCGGCATGCGGGGTTATGCGCTCGGCGCATTGCTAGGCTTTCTCCCCTGCGGCCTGCTCTATGCGGCGCTCGGGGCCGCCGCCGCCACGGCGAACCCGATCGCCGCGGCGATGGGCATGCTGGGCTTCGTGCTCGGCACCATGCCGATGCTGATCGCGATCGGATGGCTCGGCCACGGCGCCGCCGCGCATTGGCGCGAACTCGCCCGCAAGGCCATGCCGGTGATCGCCGCGGTCAATGCTGTGGTTCTGCTGGCGATGGCCTGGCAGGTCGCCGGAATCGCGTGATTTCTGCAGGTCTGGCAAGAGGTTGCGGGCCATTGCAATGGCCTGGGGTTTCGCGCATTCTCCGGCGCAAATTCGTGAATCCTTAACAAACCTTAATGATGAACGCTGACCTTGCCACCGATCTCGGCGCAAGCCTGGTCGCCAACCTGGAGAAGTCGATCGGCCGCGCGACCGACGCGCTGTTGGCGCGCCAGCATGACGACGGCCATTGGGCCTTTGAGCTGGAAGCCGATGCGACGATTCCGGCCGAATACGTCCTGCTGAAGCATTTCCTCGCGAACTCCGTCGATGAGATCGACACCGAAGTCGAGCGCAAGATCGTCCGCTATCTGAAGTCAATCCAGGGCGAGCACGGTGGCTGGCCGCTTTACCACGGCGGCGCCTTCAATATATCGGCCAGCGTGAAGGCCTATTACTGCCTGAAGATCTGCGGCGAGGACATCAACGCGGATTACATGCGCCGCGCCCGCGAGGCGATCCTCGCCTACGGCGGCGCCAGGACCTCGAACATCTTCACCTTGATCCAGCTCGCGCTCTACGCACAGGTGCCATGGCGCGCCGTGCCGGTGATGCCGATCGAGCTCATCAACATGCCCAAGTGGTTCCCGGTCACGCTCGACAAGGTGAGCTACTGGTCGCGCACCGTGATCGTGCCGCTGTTGGTGCTGATGACCAAGAAGCCGCAGGCGCGCAACCCGAAGCGGGTCGATATCCAGGAACTCTTCACCGTGCCGCCGGAGCAGGTGACGAACTGGTACAACATGAACCGCAAAGGCGCCTGGGCGGCCTTCTTCCGTGGCGTCGACCGTGTGCTCCGGGGTACCGACTGGCTGTTCCCGAAGCGCGGCCGCGAGAAAGCCCTGAACAAGGCCGTCGCCTGGGTCACCGAACGGTTGAACGGCGAGGACGGCTTGGGTGCGATCTACCCGGCCATGGCCAACAGCGTGATGATGTTCGACACATTGGGCTATGCGAAGGATCACCCCGATCGCGCGATCGCCGAGAAGTCGATCGAGAAGCTGATGGTGATCGAGGAGGACCGCGCCTACTGCCAGCCCTGCCTCTCGCCGGTCTGGGACACGGGCCTTGCGGCGCATGCGCTGCTCGAGGTTGGCGGCGAGGCGGCCGAGCGTCTGAAGCCTTCGATGGAATGGCTGCGCCAGAACCAGATCAAGGACGTGGTCGGCGACTGGGCCTCGGCGCGCCCCAACGTGCGCCCGGGCGGCTGGGCTTTCCAATATGCCAACCCGCATTATCCCGATGTCGATGACACGGCGGTCGTGGTGATGGCGCTCGACCGCTTCAACCATGCGGAAAGCAAGGAGGCGATCGAGCGCGGCGCCGAATGGGTGCTCGGCCTGCAGAGCAAGAACGGCGGCTGGGGCGCCTTCGATGCCGACAACGAATACTACTACCTGAACCACATCCCCTTCGCCGATCACGGCGCGCTGCTGGATCCGCCGACCGCGGACGTCTCGGCGCGCTGCCTCGGCATGCTGGCGCAGCTCGGTTACAAGCTCGACGATCCGCGCGTCCAAGCCGCGGTCGATTACCTGATCCGCGATCAGCAGGCCGACGGCAGCTGGTTCGGCCGCTGGGGCACCAACTATGTCTATGGCACCTGGTCGGTGCTGACCGCGCTGAACGCGATCGGACTGCCGCATGATCATCCGGCGATGCGCAAGGCGGTGCGGTGGCTGGAAAGCAAGCAGCGTGCCGATGGCGGCTGGGGCGAGAGCGGCGACAGCTACTGGGACGACAAGCCGCGCGGCGAAGGCCCGGTCTCGACGCCCTCGCAGACCGCCTGGGCGGTGCTCGGCCTGATGGCGGCGGGCGACGTCGATTCCGAGGCGACCCGGCGCGGCATCCAGTTCATCTCATCCACCCAGGCCGATCACGGTCTCTGGGACGAGGACGAGTTCACCGCGGTCGGCTTCCCGCGCGTCTTCTATCTGCGCTATCACGGCTACCGCGCCTTCTTCCCGCTCTGGGCTCTGGCGCGCTACCGGAACCTGAAGCAGGGCAACTCAACCCACGTGATGCACGGTCTCTAGCGCATGCCCCTCGGCATCGTCACCGGCATGGCGAGCGAGGCCCGGATCTTCGGCGCCGATGCGCTCACCATTTCGGCAGGGGGCGACGCGGGCGCCACGCGCGCCGGCATCGAGTCGTTGATTTCGCGCGGAGCGGATCGCCTGGTCAGCTTCGGCATCGCCGGCGCGCTCGATCCGAGCCTCAAGCCCGGCGATCTCGTCATCGGCGGCGCCGTCCGCACCACCGACGGGCTCCGCGTACCGGTCGACCAGAAATGGCTGGCCCATCTGACCACGCATCTGACCAGCGCCCGCGTCGCCGACGTGGTGGGCAGCACGCGGATCGCCGCCACTGCCGAGCAGAAGGCGATGCTGCATCGCGATTCAGGGGCCGCCTGCATCGATCAGGAGAGCCACTGGGTGGCGGATGCTGCGCATGCCAACCATCTGCCGTTCATCGTGATCCGGGCGATCGCCGATCGGGCCGGGGATAGCCTGCCGCCGGCGGTGCTGGTCGGCTTGGATAAGCAAGGCCAGCCGCGGACAGGCGCCGTCGTCGGCGCCTTGCTGCGCGATCCTTCGCAACTGCCAGGATTGATCCGCGTCGCCCTGCAGACCAACAGCGCGCTGAAGAGTCTACTCCGCGGCCGGGCGGCGCTGCTTCGCTAGCGCCTCTTTCTGGGCGTGGATGTCCTCGATCGCCTTCTCGACATGGCGCGAGAAGACATACTCCGCCTTGCGCTGCTTATCGAGCGGGATGTCCGGCGCCATCTCGCCGGTGACGGCGACGCCCTGACGGGAAACCTTGAGCGCCTTCAGCGGATGCTTGATCGCGTCGGCGACGGCGGTGCCCTCGAAGCCCGAGTGGACCATGCAGTCAGCGCATTTCTCGTAGTTGCCGACGCCGTAGTCGTCCCACTTGGTGTCTTCCATCAGCTCCTTGAAGGTCTTCGCATAGCCTTCGCCGAGCAGATAGCAGGGCCGCTGCCAGCCGAACACGTTGCGGGTCGGGTTGGCCCAGGGCGTGCAGTGATAGGTCTGGTTGCCGGCCAGGAAGTCGAGGAACAGCGAGGACTGGCTGAACTCCCACTTCTTGCCGCCGTTGCCCTTGCCCAGGATGTCGCGGAACAGCTGCTTGGTCTTGCGGCGGTTCAGGAAGTGCTGCTGGTCGGGCGCGCGCTCATAGGCGTAGCCCGGCGAGACGGTGATGCCGTCCACGCCCATCGCCATCACATCGTCGAAGAAGCTCGCCGCCCGATCGGCGCTGGTGCCGTCGAAGAAGGTGCAGTTGATGTTGCAGCGGAAGCCGGCGGCCTTGGCCAGCTTGATCGCCTCGACCGCCTTCTCGTAGACGCCGTCCTGGCAGACCGACTTGTCGTGCTCTTCCTTCGAGCCGTCGAGATGCACCGACCAGGTGAAGTAGGGGCTGGGCTTGTAGAGATGCATCTTCTTCTCGAGCAGAAGCGCATTGGTGCAGAGATAGACGAAGCGCTTCTGCTTGATCAGCCCCTCGACGATCTCCGGCAGCTCCTTGTGCAGCAGCGGTTCGCCGCCGGCGATCGAGACCACCGGCGCGCCGCATTCCTCGGCGGCGTGGAGCGCGTCGGCGACCGAGATGCGTTGGTTCAGGATCTCGGCCGGGTAGTCGATCTTGCCGCAGCCGGCGCAAGCGAGGTTGCAGCGGAACAGGGGCTCCAGCATCAGCACCAGCGGGTAGCGCTTGCGCCCCATCAGGTGCTGCTTCACGACATAAGAGCCAACGCGAATGGCCTGCTGCAACGGAACTGCCAAGGTACTCTCTCCTAGCTCAATCCAATTTCATGCACACGTCACGGGCCCGATTACTGGGCCGCTCCGACATGTCGTTCTTCCCCGTCCGATAGCTCCGGCGGCAGGCGGAACCTTACGTTCTCCGCCACGCCGTTCATCATCTCGAGCTCGACGCCGTGGAGCTGGCGCAAGCGCTCTACCACATCTTGGACCAGGATGTCCGGCGCCGAAGCGCCGGCTGTGACGCCGATCGCCTTGGCGCGGGTCAGCCATTCCGGCTTCAGCTGGTCGGCGTTCTCTATCAGATAGCTTGCAACGCCGAGTTCCTCGGCGATTTCCTTCAGGCGATTCGAGTTCGACGAATTGGGCGCACCGATCACCAGGATCAAGTCCACTTCCTGCGCGAGTTCCCTGACAGCCTTCTGACGGTTCTGGGTCGCGTAGCAGATGTCTTTCGTGTCCGGCCCGACGATCTTCGGGAAACGCTGGCGCAGCGCGTCGATCACGTCCTTGGTATCGTCCACGCTCAAGGTCGTCTGGGTAACGAAGGCCAACTGCTCCGGGTTCGCCACATTCAGCGTCGCGACGTCTTCCGGCGTCGAGATCAGATGCACGCCGCCGGGCACTTGGCCCATCGTGCCCTCGACCTCGGGATGGCCGGCATGGCCGATCAGGATCACCTCGCGGCCCTGGCTCGCGTAACGGCGGCCTTCGGTATGGACCTTCGAGACCAGCGGGCAGGTGGCGTCGACCACCATCAGGCCGCGCTCGCGCGCCGCACCTTCGACCGCCTTGGAGACGCCATGTGCGCTGAAGATCGCGATCTTGCCCTCGGGAATTTCGTCCAGCTCTTCGACGAAGATCGCGCCCTTGGCGCGCAGGCTCTCGACCACGTGCCGGTTGTGCACGATCTCATGCCGCACGTAGACCGGCGGGCCGAATTTCTCGATCGCCCGCTCAACAATCTCAATCGCCCGTTCGACGCCGGCGCAGAAGCCGCGCGGTTGGGCCAAGACCACTCGCATCATTCAATCCGTCCGATCCGCAAGACAGGCGCCCCCCAGGGTTGGCGTGAGGGTGGTTAGTCTCGAAGTCCCTGGAGATTTCCCCAGCGCCGCAGTCAACGAAACCAAAGTAACTGTCGCAAACCTGCCGGCTCGTTGTGGAGCCAAAATCACACAGGTTCTCTTCGCCCGGGGAACCCGCAGCCACTTGTGTAGGTTCCTGGACAGGCTGTCGTCTTACACAAAATCGACATGACTGCCTATCCCGAATCACCTATCGTTGCTGCAATGCAACACATTCCGCCAATTAACGCCATAAATAGGCAACTAAATTGGTCAAGTATTCGTGAGACTTAAGGGGCAGGGACAAGTTCCGGACTGGCGTTTATCCTGGCCTTCACCTATAAGCCCGCGATTCTTCGGGGAAACGGCATACCCCGGGGGAGCCTCCCGAGTCGGATAAAAGGAAGCCGCAGCGTGACCGCACCCAGCAAGACACCGCTCCTAGACCGTGTCACCACCCCGGCCCAGCTTCGCCAGCTCGATCCCTCTGATCTCCGTCAATTGGCGGATGAGCTGCGCCGCGAGACCGTGGACGCGGTTTCGGTCACCGGTGGCCATCTGGGCGCCGGCCTCGGCGTGGTCGAGCTGACCACCGCGATTCACTACGTCTTCGACACCCCCTATGACCGGCTGATCTGGGATGTCGGCCACCAGGCCTATCCGCATAAGATCCTGACCGGCCGCCGCGACCGGATCCGCACCATCCGCCAGGGCGGGGGGCTCTCCGGATTCACCAAGCGCTCGGAGTCCGAATACGATCCGTTCGGCGCCGCGCACAGCTCGACTTCGATCTCGGCCGGCCTCGGCATGGCGGTGGCCAGCGACCTGATGGGGCGCAAGCGCAACGTCATCTCGGTGATCGGCGACGGCGCATTGACCGGCGGCATGGCCTATGAGGCGATGAACAACGCCGGCTCGATGAAGAACCGGCTGATCGTGATCCTGAACGACAACGACATGTCGATTGCGCCGCCGGTCGGTGCCTTGAGCGCCTATCTCTCGCGTTCGCTGACCTCGACGCCGTTCCGCTCGCTGCGCACGATCGCCAAGGACATGTCGAAGATCCTGCCGCCGCGCCTGCAGGAAGTGGCGGCGCGGGCCGAGGAATATGCCCGCGGCATCATCTCCGGCGGCGGCACCTTGTTCGAGGAGCTCGGCTTCTATTACGTCGGCCCGATCGACGGCCACAATCTCGACCATCTGCTGCCGGTGCTGCAGAACCTCAGGAATTCCGAAGAGCCGGGCCCGGTCCTGGTCCATGTCGTGACGCAAAAGGGCAAGGGCTACGCCCCGGCCGAGAAGTCGGCAGACAAGTACCACGGCGTGGTCAAGTTCGACGTCGCGACCGGCGCCCAGGCGAAGTCCACGCCCAAGGCGCCGAGCTACACCTCGGTCTTCGCCAAGGCGCTGATCGCCGAAGCCAAGGTCGACGACCGCATCGTCGCGATCAACGCCGCGATGCCCAGCGGCACCGGATGCGATGCCTTCGGCAAGGAATTCCCGAAGCGCTGCTTCGACGTCGCGATCGCCGAACAGCACGGCGTCACCTTCTGCGCCGGCATGGCGACCGAAGGCATGAGGCCCTTCGCGGTGATCTACTCCACTTTCCTGCAGCGCGCCTATGACCAGATCGTGCATGACGTGGCGATCCAATCGCTGCCGGTGCGCTTCGCCATGGACCGCGCCGGCCTGGTCGGCGCCGACGGCGCCACGCATGCCGGCAGCTTCGACATCGCCTATTTGGGCTGTCTGCCGAACTTCGTGCTGATGGCGCCGTCGGACGAGCTGGAGCTGATGCACATGGTGGCGACCGCGGCGACCATCGACGATCGCCCCTCCGCCTTCCGCTACCCGCGCGGCGAAGGCATCGGCCTCGATTTGCCTTCCCGCGGCGAGGTCCTGCCGATCGGCAAGGGCCGCATCATCCGCGAAGGCACCAAGGTGGCGCTGCTGAGTTACGGCACCCGCATGGTGGAAGTGCTGAAGGCGGCCGACGAGCTCGGCGCCAAGGGGCTTTCGACCACCGTTGCCGATGCGCGCTTCTGCAAGCCGCTGGACAGCGAGCTGGTGCGCCGTCTCGCCCGCGAGCATGAGGTGTTGATCACCATCGAGGAAGGCTCGATCGGCGGCTTCGCCACCCATGTGATGCACGATCTCGCCCAGGCGGGCCTGCTGGAATCCGGCGTCAAATTACGCCCGATGACGCTGCCCGACATCTTCATCGATCACGACGCGCCCGCGAAGCAGTATGACGTGGCCGGCCTCAACGCCCGTCACATCGTGTCGCAGGCGCTGGCTGCACTCGGCGTCTCCGAAGCCGTCGCCAGGGCTTAAGGGTAGGGTCAGGGGATGATGATCACGCGTCGTCGGTTCGGCGCCCTGGCGTTGAGCGCGGTCTCGCTGATGGCCGCCGGGGCGGCGCGCGCCGACGGAGCGGAGCCCGCCGCGGTGGTCCAGTCGCTCTACGACGCGCTGTCGCAGACGATGAAGGACGGCGAGAAGCTCGGCTTCGACGGCCGCTACCAGAAGCTGGAGCCGGTGATCCACAAGGTCTTCGACATCACCACCATGTGCAAGATCGCCATAGGCGGCTACTGGACCACGCTCACCACCGAAAAGAAGAACGCGGTGCTGCTGTCCTTCGACAAATACACCGTCAGCACCTATGCCTCGCGCTTCAAGGCCGACAAGGGCGTCCAGTTCAAGGTCGGCGAGACCAAGCAGGTGCCCAATGACCGGGTACTGGTCCTGTCCACGATCGTGAAGTCCGATGGCGAGCCGGTCGAGCTCAACTACCTCTTCCGCAAGGGTGCAGAAGGCTGGCAGGTGATCGATGTCTATCTCGCCGGCGCTATCTCGCAGTTGACGCAAATGCGCTCGGAATTTTCGGAACCGCTTCAGAAGGGCGGCGTTGATGCCCTCATCCAGGTGCTCGATAAGAAGGTCGAGCAGTTGAAGCAGGCCGCCTAGCCGCGCTGAGAATCCAGACCCAGCGAAAGCCGCCTGCGGCCAATTGCCGCCCGCGACCGGGATTCACGGGTTCTTGAGACTGGATTGGCAGGTTGCCATCTAAGTTTCACGTAGTAATCCACGCGTAAGGTCTTCCAGGGGATCCTCAGGGATCGGAAGACGACCCACGGACAGAGATGGAGTTCAACATGCGTTTGGTTCGTCGTGGCCTGTTGCTGGCCGGTATCGCTGTTTCGGCCCTGGCCATGCCCACGCTGCTCGCTCTGCCCGCGGTGCCGGCGCAGGCCGCCAGTGCCGCGCAGGCCGCGGCGCCGGTCGGCCCGGTGCAGCGCCTCGACAACGCGTTGATCGAGGTGATGAAGAATGCCGAGGCACTGAAGTTCCAGGGCCGCTACGACAAGCTCGCCCCGGTCCTGAGCGCCGTCTTCGACGTGCCGTCGATGACCAAGATCGCCGTCGGCCCGATGTGGAACGACGCGACCCCGGAAGACCAGAAGGCCATGGTCGAGGTGTTCGGCCGCTACATGACCACAATGTATGCCGCGCGCTTCAACGGCTATGGCGGCGAGACCTTCGAGATCGCCGATTCCAAGGAGCGCGATGGTGGCCGTGTCCTGGTCATCACCAAGCTGATCCGCAAGGACAAGGAGCCGGTGGAACTCTCCTATCTGATGAAGGGCGAGGGCGACAACTGGCACGTGACCGACGTCTACTACAACGGCTCGATCTCCCAGCTGGCCCAGCTGCGTTCCGAGTTCGCCGGTTCGCTGCGCGACGGCGGCGTGAAGAAGCTGAAGTCCGTCCTCGAAGACAAGATCAAGCAGCTCCAGGGCGGCGCGTAAGGCGGCCCTTCCTCTCCGCAAAGAAGAAAGCCCGGGCAGTGCCCGGGCTTTTTGATTCTTGATTCTCGGGGGTGGCGCTAAGCCGCGCGAATGCTCGCCAGAAAGGCGTCCACTTTCTGGTCCAAGCCGCCGGCGCTCTCCGAGAGTGCATGCGCCACGTTCAGCATCGTCGAGGACGAGTGCCCGGTTTCCTGGGCCGCCTCGGTGACGCCGTGGATGTTGGTGGAGACGTCCTTGGTCGCGGCGGACTGCTCCTCGACCGCGCCGGAGATCGAGGTCGAGATCTCGCTCACCTGGGCGATGATCTTGCCGATTTCCGAAATGGATTCCGCGGTGACCTGGCTCGAATCCTGGATGTCCTTGATCTGCTGCTGGATCTCTTCGGTCGCCTTGCCGGTCTGGGTCGCCAGCGATTTAACCTCGGAGGCCACCACCGCGAAGCCCTTGCCGGCTTCGCCCGCCCGCGCGGCCTCGATCGTGGCGTTGAGCGCGAGCAGGTTGGTCTGGCTGGCGATGTCGGTGATGATGCGGGTCACTTCCCCGATCTTCTGGGCGGCGGCGACCAGCTGGGTCACCATCTCCTCGGACTTCCGCGCGCCGGCGACGGCGATGCCGACGACGCGCGAGGATTCGCTGATCTGCCGCGAGATCTCGCCGACCGAGGCGGCCAGCTCTTCCGCGGCGGCCGACACGGTCGATGACTTGTGGTCGGCATCGGTCGCAGTCGAGGCCAGCGCCTGGGCGGTCGTCTCCATCTGCTGCGCAGAGGAAGCAACCTCCTGCACGACCGATTTCACGTCGTTGACGAATTGCAGCGCGCGCCCGCTCTGCGCCTTGCTCTCGGTGATATCGGTGGCGAACTTCACCACCTTCCACGGGCGGCCGTTGAGATCGAGCACAGGATTGTAGGAGGCCTCGATCCAGACCTCGCGACCGCCCTTGGCCAGGCGCTTGTACTGCGCCGCCTGGAACTTGCCCTCGCGCAGGGATTCCCAGAAGCGCTTGTACTCGGCGCTGTTGCGGTAAGCCGGATCGACGAACATGCTGTGATGCTTGCCTTGAACTTCCGCCAGGCTGTAGCCCATCGTGGCGAGGAAATTCTCGTTGGCGGTGATGATGATGCCGTCGAGCTCGAACTCGATCACCGCCTGCGAGCGGCCGATCGCTTCGACCTTGCCCTTGAGGTCGGCGAAGAGCCGCTTCTGTTCCGTGACGTCGGTCGCGAATTTAACGACCTTGTACGGCTTGCCGCTGCCGTTCAGCAGGGGATTGTAGGAGGCCTCGATCCAGACCTCGCGGCCGCCCTTGCCGATCCGCTTGTACTGCGCCGCCTGGAACTCGCCGCGATTGAGCCTTTCCCAGAAGGCGCGGTATTCGGCGCTCTCTTTCTGTCCAGGCTCCAGGAACATGCTGTGGTGCTTGCCCTGGATCTCCTCCAGGGCATAGCCCATGGCGTTCAGAAAGTTGGGGTTGGCACGGATGATTGTGCCGTCCATGTTGAACTCGATGATGGCCTGCGACTTGTCGAGCGCGGCCAGGCGGGCGCGATCTTCGCCGCCGAAAAGGGACAGTGCCATGGACATTCCTCAAGGTTGCCTGCCGGGGGCCCGACTTGACTTAAGTTAAGACTGTTGTCTTAAAAAAGCGTAAGCAATCGATGAGGTCTTGCTAACGAAAAGTGTAGCTATGAGCCTGCCGTAGCAAGCGGAAATGTCAGATACCTTACGCCACTTCGCGCCAGGTTACGTCATAGCCGGCGAAGGACTGGAGCTTGATGCCGGGCCATATTCCGAGCACCGCCACTTCGAGAACATTCTCATCCGCGACCACGCTGCCTTGCATTTGCGTCTCGCTGAACAGAGCGCGGGTGAGCTGGCTGGCGGCGGCGGCGATATGGATGTCGGGGGACATTGAGGTTCCTTGAGGGGCTGGCGGATCGCCTGTGTGGCGCGCCGCGACGACGGGTATATACAGCTGAGCCTGGCCTCCGTCAGCGGGGCAGGACGTCGCATAAGCCCTTCAATTTATAATATTTTTACGCGCAATCGCGAAAAATATGTGTAAATTCCCAGACGGCACTCAATTCTGCTTGTCTGAAGACGCGGGGACCGGCGGCCGGCCCATCAGGGACGGCATCAAGGTGAAGATCGTCGCCAGCACCACCGCCAGTCCGAGCAACAGCAAGGCGCCGATGCTGGCCGTGCCCGGATGGTTGGAGACCGCCAATCCGCCGAAGGAGGAGCCGGTCGCCAGCGCGCTGAACAGGACCGCGCGGGCCGTTGCTGTCGACAGCGGATGCTCGACGCCGCGCCGCCAGTTGACCGCGAAATAGATGTCGAAGGCGATGCCGATTCCGAGCAGCAGCGGCAGGGCGATGATGTTCGCGAAGTTGAGCGGCATGCCGAACACGACCATCACCAGGATGACAGAGCCGCCGGCCGCCACCAGCGGCGCCAATGCGTAGAGTACATCGCGTACCCGCCGCAGCACCAGGAACAGCAGCAGCGTCACGGTGATCAGCGCCGTGAGAGTTGCCGTGCGGAAGGCGTCCGAGACCGCGCGGCCGGATTCATAGATCTGCACCGCCGGGCCGGTCACGTCGGGCGCGACCCCGCGCAGGGCCGCGACGAATTTCGCCAGGTTCTCGCTGTTGTTGTCGTCGCCACTCGGGAAGACCGCGATCCGCGCCGTCCCGTCGACGGCGATCCAGTCGCGCTTCACTTCCGGCGGCAGGCTGTCGAGCGTGACCTCGCCCGCGGTCATCGCCGCCTTGAGCGCGGCGAGGCGGGGCATCAGCCCATCCACCAGCATGCGCTTCAGCTGCGGATAGAGCGCGGGATCGGCCTCGGCCGCCTGGTCCAGCAAACGCGCGAGACCCATGGCGATCTCCGACGAGGCCATCGCCTGGCGCAGCTTCTCGGCGCAGCGCCGCAGCGAGGCGCGCACCTCGTCGTCGGTCGGGGGCTCGCGCACCGAGACCGGATCCAGGCTGAGGCCCATCAGGTCGTTGAGATCCGAGAGGATCGCCAGCTTCTCCTTCTGGTCCTGCGGCACCAGCGACTGCGCGGTGATCACCGCATAGACCTCCGGCAGCTGCTTCAGCTTCGCCGCTATCTCGGTCGCGGTCTTGATGTCGGGCGCCAGCAGCTCGGACTCGTAGGGCGTGCGCAGGGGATCGCGCATCAGGTCCAGCATGGTCGCCATGGATTCGACGTTGGGATCCTTCAAGTGCAGCGGATTGAAGTCGAAGGTGAGGCGCGGGCTCAAGGCGAGGCCCGCAACCGTGATCAGGGTCCAGACGCCGACCACCAGCCAGCGCCGTTTCAGCAGGAAGGCGTCCACGCCTGCGGCCCAGGCAAAGCCCATCTCGCGCGGCGCGCCCTTGGGCTTCAGCACCGTGAGCAGGGCCGGCAGCAGGGTGAAGTTCAGCACCAGCGTGATCGCCATGCCGGCGAGCGCGATCAGCCCCAGCTCCGAGACGCCGCGATAGGCGGTCGGGATGAAGGCCGCAAAGCCCAGCGCGATCGCCGCGGCGGCCAGCGACAGCGGCCGCGCCATCGCGCCGCCGGTGCGGCCCAGGGCCCCGGCCTCGCCATGCTCGAACCGTTCCTGTCCGTAGCGCACCCCGAACTGGATGCCGAAATCGATCGAGAGGCCGATGAACATCACCGCGAAGCCGACCGAGATCAGGTTCAGCGACCCGATGGTGAGAAAGGCGAAGGCGAAGGTGAGCAGCAGCCCGACGATCAGGGTCGCGAAGGTGGCGAAGATCAGCTTCACCGAGCGCAGGGCCGCGAACAGGAACAGCAGCACCAGGGCGACCGAGACGACCAAAGCGAGGCCCATGCCCTCGGCGACCGTGCCGAACTCCTCGTCGTTCAAGGCGACCGGGCCGGTCAGGCGCACGGTGACGCCGGTATCCGCGAGAGCGAGCTCCTTGATCTGGTCGCGCACATATTGGCTGGCCACCGCGCCGGGCTTCAGCGCGCTGAAGTCGCGGTTCGGCTGGGCCAGGATCAAGTGGCGCAAGGTGTTCTGGTCGGCCTGCCGATCGATCAGCAGGGTCTGCCAGGAGAGCGGCTGCTTGCCGCCCGCCAGGCCGTCGGACAGCGTGCGCGAGATTGCCGCCAGCGGCTTCTCCAGCCGGCTGATCGGCACCGCATTGCTCTCGACGCCGTGGACGAAGGTAGACAGCGTGTCGAACAACCCGCGCAGGCTCGGATCTGCGGTAAGGCTGCCGATGAAGGGCTGCGCCTCGATCACGGAATCCGCGATCTTCTGCACCTCGTCCTTCTTCAGATAGAGCAGGCCGTGCTGCTCGAAATAACGCCCGCCATCGGGCCGCCGCACCGACATGAAGAGATCGGTCCGGCTCAGCATCTTCTCGAACAAGGCCGCGGTCGCGTCTTCGGTGGCGTCGGGTGTCTTGCCGTCGACCACCACGACCAGGAGGCCGGTGTTCTGGGGGAAGAGCTCGTTGAAATGCGCCACCTGCTGCCGCCAGGGCAGGGTGGGCGAGATCATGTTCGCGGTGTCGGTGTCCATCTTGAAGGCATGGACCACGAACGCGCCGGCCAGGACGGCGGCCAGCAGCATGGCGCCGACCACCACGGCGGCGCGGCGCTCGCACCAGGTGACCGCGCGAAAGACGACGGATTCCAGCATCAGGCGGCGAGCCTTTTCTTGGTTTTCAGCAATTTGCGCTCACGGACGATTCCGCCTGTATCGAGCAAGGCAAACCCGCTCTAGCAGACCATTAGAGGCTTGTCACTGTGGGGCGTTGGCGCCGTCGGCGCCGGCCATCGAGCGCTGCTGGTGGCGGGCGAGCGCGGTACGCCAGCTCGGGATCAGGCCATCGATATCGGTCTCGGCCAGGGAAGCTTCCGTCATGCTGCGCAACGCCATCGCCGCGTTGATTCCCGCGACGGTGATATCGGTGATTTGGAAGGTTCCATTGGTCGGGTCCGCGATCACCAGCCAATCGACCGGCAGCGCCGTGCCTGAAGGCAGGGTCAGCATGCTCAGAACCAGCGTGCTGCCGTCGTCGCGGCTGCGACTGCCTTTGACCTCCAGCGCCAGTGTCGGGTTGGCGCGCAGGCCGGTGGTGACCGCCTCGGCGACAAAATCCTGGAAGTCTGCCTGGAACCGGCTGCCCGCTTCGTTGTTGTCGGTGGGCCAGAGCCGGCCAAGCATGTATCGGGCAGTCTCATCCAGACGAATCGAGCGCAGCAGCAGCCCTTTGACGGCCTTTGTCGCGTATTCGTCGGATTGCGGAGCGACGGCGGTTTCGACCGTTGCCCGGAAAAAGCCCGCAATATAGCTTTCAGCGGGTTCGGATTTGGCGGGCGAATCGGCCCGTGCGGATAGGAACGGGGCCGGTAATACGGCTTTAAGCAGTCCGGTGGCCAGAATGGTCACCAGGACCATTGGCAGCACAACTGGGAAGAATCCCTGCGGGTGGCGCGTTGGATATCGGTACATCGCCGGGGGAGAATAGGGTAGTCGCGGGATGAGAGGAAGCGGGGTGGGGACGGCACTTGTGACCGGTGGCTGCGGCTTCATCGGCCGTCACCTCACGACTTTGCTGGCCCAGCGCGGCTACGACGTGCGCGTTCTCGACCTGCAGGATTGGCCGGATGCGCCGGCCGGCGTCGAGGTCCGCAAGGGCTCGATCCTCGACCGGGCGACCATGGCCAGCGCCGTCGAAGGGGTGCAACTCGTCTTCCATCTGGCCGCCAACCCCAATCTCTGGGCCCCCGATCCCAGGACCTTCCACGAGGTGAATTACGAGGGCACCTGCCGCGTCCTCGAGGCAGCGGCCAAGGCGGGTGTCGAGCGCGTCGTCTACACCTCGACCGAATCCATCCTGAAGAACATCCATGCCCGCAACGGCGAGGCCGCGGCGCTAATTGACGAGAGCGTCGATCTCGCGATCGATGACGTCTGGGGCGCCTATTGCCGCTCGAAATACCTGGCCGAGCGCGAGGCGCTCCGCGCGGCGAAGGCCGGGCTTCCGGTCGTCATCGTCAACCCGACCATGCCGGTCGGTCCCGGCGACGGCCTGATCACGCCGCCCACGCGCATGCTGATCGGTTTCCTGAACGGCGCGACCCCTGCCTATCTGGATTGCGAGTTCAACCTGGTCGATGCCCGCGACGCGGCGAACGGCCATCTGCTGGCCGCCGAGCGCGGCCGGATCGGCGAGCGTTATATCCTCGGCGGTGAAAATCTCGCCCTGGGCCATGTGCTCGATCTCTTGCGCGAGATGACCGGGCTGCCGATCGCCCGCACCCGCGTGCCCTATGCGCTGGCCTATGTCGCCGGCTGGATCAGCGAGGGTCTCTCGCGCCTCACCAAGCGGCCGCCGATCGCGCCCTTGACCGGGGTCGTCCTGGCACGCTCTTCGATGGCTTTCGACTCTCGCAAGGCGCGGCGCGAGCTTGGCTGGCACACGCGGCCGCTGCGGCAATCGCTGCAGGATGCGGTGGTCGATTTGCAGACCCGCGGCCTGCTGCGCCGCGATCTGAGGCCGCAACTAGCCTGAAGTCGGCACCAGGGGCGGCATCTGGTAGATGAACCCGTCGGCCGGATAGATCGAGCCGAACACCCCATATTGCGGATTGAAGAAGCGGAGCTGGGTCCAGTCGTTCTCCGGCGAGACGTCCTGCACCTGCATGCCGGTGATGATCCGGCCGGGGACCCAGTTCGAGTGATCGACCAGGATGTCGCGGCTGTCGATCACCTGCCGCACCACTGCGACATGGCCGAGCTTCAGTCGGTCGGTCTGCCCCAGGACCAGCACCGCGCCGGCCTCCGGCATGTTGCCGCGCAGATACCGGCCGGCCGCCAGGCCCCACCAGTTCCAGGCATCGCCCCGCAGGTCGATCCCGGAGGCCGCCCGGGCATAGAGCACGCAGGAGCCGCCGAGCTGGTCATCGACCACGCCCGGCACCGGCCCGACCGGCGCGGGCCGGGAGGCTTGCTGGGTGCCGCAGCCCGCCAAAACCAGGGCGAGCAGGACGATCCTTCCAAAGAATAAGGGGCTGGGGCGACTCGGGAACATGTGGATAAGTGTAACGACATCTGCTGAAACCGCCTAGTTTCAGGTGCTTGCGCCCTAGAGCTGCGCCGCCGGATCGCTTGGCGGTGTCGCAGCCAGACCATCCTCGCCCCGGAAAAAGCAGCAGTATTCCGCATCGCAGCGATCTAGATTGCTGCGATGCGGTGAGATGGGGGAACGAGCCGGTTGCGGCCGGCCCAAGGGCGTGCGGGTGGAGGGTGAGATGGCAAAGCAGAAGCGAGCAACCGACATGGCCTTGCGCAGCACCCCGGCCCCGCGCAAATCGACCGGCCCGTCGGTGAAGCTCGACGAGGGTCTCCTGCCGCTCGCTCGGGTCTTCGCGCCGACCAAGTCCTTCGATGCCGCGCGCGCGGAGAGCGAGCTCCGCGACCTGATGGGCGAACTCTCGAAACTGCGTGAGCGCAACCCCTTCGGCAACACCGTGAAGCTGCTGGCGCTGGAGCTCGGCAAGAAGCTCGATGCCGAGAAGCTCGAACTGGGCTCGATCGAGGATCTGATCCAGCACATTTCCGCCGAAGCCTACGAGCACCGCGCCGAACGCATCTCCCGCTATCTCGGCGAGCATGACGCTAAGAAGAATGAGGAGCGCCTGCGCCTGGTGTTCCGCCAGGCCGCGGGAATCGAAGGCAAGAGTAGGAAGGCGGCAAAGTCCTTCGCGCAGTTCCGGGCGCTGCTGGAGCGCGAGCTGTTCGGCATCGTCTTCACCGCGCATCCGACCTTCAGCCAGTCCAAGCCGATGATGCAGGCGCTGGCCGAGCTTGCCATCGACCGCGATGTCGATGGCAAGAAGCTTTCCGCCAAGGAGCGCAATCGTCTCCTCGCGCAGGCGCGCGCGGTCGAGCATCGTCCAGCCGAGAAGCTCGACCTTACCTACGAGCATGAGCTCTCGCTGCTGGCGATCGAGAATACCCACAGGGCGCTGCGCCGCGCCTATGAGATCGCCTTCGAGGTCGCGGCCGAGCTCTATCCCGAGGACTGGCAGCAGCTCTCGCCGCGACTGCTCACCATCGCCTCCTGGGTCGGCTACGACCTCGACGGCCGCTCCGACATCCGCTGGTCCGACACGCTTCTGAAGCGCCTCAAGGTCCAGGTGCTGCAGCTCGAGCGCTACCGCGCGACCGTCGAGGAGTTGCGCGCGATCTACCGCCAGAACCGCGGCAATGTCGATCTCATCCATCTCATGGACCTGATCGAAAGCCGCCTCGCCATGGCGATCAACGAGGCGCGGGACGAGATGGAGGTTTTCCGCGGCGGCGCCCAGGACCAGGAGAGCTGGGTCGAAGAGGTGAAGCGCATCGCCAAGCGCATGCACAGCGGCCGCGACCTGCGCCTGATCGAATCCGTCCAGCTCCTGGAGCTGGTCGAGCGCGCCATGGCCATGACCGAGGCGCCGGCGGCATTGCGTAAGCTGCTGATCCTGCGCGCCGAGCTCGCCAACCACGGCCTCGGCCTCGCGCATACCCATGTGCGGCTGAACTCGGTGCAGATCCACAACGCGATCCGCAACCTGATCGGCATGGAAGCGGCGCCCGACGACCCGGCGCACAAGCGCTCCTACATGGCGAGTGTCACCAAGCTCGCCCATGACGTGAAGCCGGTGAAGATCAACTTCGCCTCGATCCTGGCGGAGCGCACGTCGGCCAAGCGTTTGTTCATGCTGGTCGCGCAGATGCTGAAATACATCGACGCGACCACGCCGGTCCGTTTCCTGATCGCCGAATGCGAGACCTCGCTGACCCTGATGGCGGCGCTCTATTTCGCCAGGCTGTTCGGCGTCGACCACAAGGTCGATATCTCGCCGCTGTTCGAGACCACCAAGGCCTTCGAGCGCGGCATCCGCGTCATCGACGAATGCCTGCAGAACCCGACTTTCGCGGCCTATGTGAGGAAGCGCGGCCGGCTCTCTATCCAGACCGGCTTCTCCGATGCGGGCCGGCATCTCGGCCAGACGGTGGCGGCGATCTCGGTCGAATGGCTGCGCCTGAAGCTGGGCGAGCTGCTGAAGGACCGGGGCTTCACCGATATCGAGCTGGTGGTCTTCGACACCCATGGTGAATCGATCGGCCGCGGCGGCCATCCGGAAGATTTCCGCGCCCGCCTCGAATATGTGGCCTCGCCGGTCAGCCGCCACCAGTTCGCGGTCAACGGCGTGCGCTGCAAGGAGGAGGCGAGCTTCCAGGGCGGCGACGGCTATATGTATTTCGTGACTCCGGACATGGCGCTGGCCTCGGTCACGCGCATCCTCGAATACACGCTGGAGCTGCCCTCCCACACCACCGAGGCCGACGTCGCCTACAAGGCCGAGGAAGACTATATCAAGGAGACCTTCATCACGGTCCGCCGCTTCAACGAGCGGGTGATGGACGATCCGGCCTATGCGACCCTGCTCGACACCTTCGGCGGCAACCTCTTGTTCGTCAGCGGGTCGCGGCCGATCCGGCGCCAGCAGGACGGCGTCGAGCAGCGCTTGAACCTCACGCACCCCTCGCAGATGCGGGCGATCCCGCATAACGGCATCCTGCAGCAGATGGGTTTGCTGGCGAACACCGTCGGCGGCATGGGCGAGGCGATCGTCCGCGATCCCGAGCGGTTCCAGCGCGTCTACAAGGCAAGCCCGCGCCTGCGCCGCTTGCTGGGCATGGTCGAATGGGCCCTCGAGTTCACCGATCTCGAAGCCTTGAAGTCCTATATCGACCTCTATGATCCCGGCCAGTGGCTCAGCCGCGCCGCCCAGGTCAAGGACCCGGACGAGGCGCACGGCCTTCGCGCGGTCGCCGAGCACCTGGAGCATGAGAACGTCTACAACCGGCTGGCCAAGATCTACCGCGTGTTCCAGCGCGACATGATGGACCTGCGCGACGGGCTGGCGCTGGTCGGCCTGCCGAAGCCGAAGATTGACGCCGAGGTCCGCGCCAACCTGCGGGTGCTGCACGGCATCCGCATCGCGCTGATCATGCGGATCTTCAGCCTGGCGATCCATGTCCCGGACTTCTCGCAGCAGCACAACATCACCCGCGAGCAGTTGCTCACCAAGATCTTCCACCTCGAGATCGATGACGCGATGCGCAAGCTCGCGACCATCTTCCCGAAGGTCGAGGAGACCAAGTTCGAAGGCGACTTCGGCGAGATCGCGACCTATGTCGGCGACTGGACCCAGACCTACGAACGCGAGCATGCCCGGATCTTCCAGCCGATCGCTGGTCTCTACACCCTGATCCTGCGGGTCAGTTCGGGCGTCACGCACACCATCGGCGCGATGGGGTAGGGGGCGGCGCCCCCTCCCTATCGATTTTACCGGATCGCCATCCGGGCGCCGATTTGCGATAACCCCTGGCAAAGAACGAGAGTCAGGGGATTCCCATGCAGGTCGCCTACCAGCCGAAACCGTCGGCCGCCGCCGTCATCGCCGTGCTCGTGCCGGAGGGCGGCAAGCTCGGCGCGCGGGCCTTGGTGCTCGACACCCAGCTCGGCGGTGCCATTGCCCGCGCCGTCACCGCCCCGGCCTTCAAGGCCAAGCGCGAGCAGATCATCGAGCTCATCGCCCCGGCCAAGGATGGCCCGCGCCGGGTGCTGATCGCCGGCGCCGGCGCACCGAAGGAGTTGAGCGCCAGGAACGCCCGCAGCCTCGGCGGCGCCATCGCCGCGCGGCTGATGGCGGTGCATGAGCCGGAAGCCGACCTGCTGATCGACTTGCCGAAGGGGACGCCGCTCGGCGAGGGGGAGCTCGCCGCCAACCTGGCGCTGGGGATTCGCCTGCGCAACTACCGCTTCGGCAAGTACCTCACCCAGGACAAACCCGACAAACCCAAGCTGCTGACCGGCGCCACGCTGGTCACGGCCAAGACCGCCGAGGCGAAGAAGCTCGACCAGCGCCTGGCCGCCGTGGCCGAGGGTGTGCATTTCGCCCGCGACCTCACCAACGAGCCGCCCAACGCGCTCTACCCGGAAGAGTTCGGCGCGCGCATGAAGGGCCTCGCCAAGCTCGGCGTGAAGATCGAGGTGCTCGACGTCGCGGCGATGAAGAAGCTCGGCATGGGCGCGCTCCTCGCGGTCGGCGGCGGCTCGCAACGCCCGCCGCGGTTGCTGGTCCTGCAATACCACGGCGCAAAGCAGACGAAAGAAGGCCCGATCGCCTTCGTCGGCAAGGGTGTCTGCTTCGATGCCGGCGGCCTCTGCCTGAAAAAGCCCTCGGGCATGATCACCATGAAAGGCGACATGGCCGGCGGCGCCGCGGTGGTGGGCGCGATCCACGCCCTCGCGACACGCAGGGCCAAGGTCAACGCCGTCGGCGTCGTCGGCCTGGTCGAGAACCTGCCCTCAGCCACCGCCTACAAGCCGGGCGACATCGTCACCACCATGTCCGGCCGCACCATCGAGGTGATCGACACCGATGCCGAAGGCCGCCTGGTGCTGGTCGACGCGCTCTATTACACGGCGACCCGCTTCAAGCCGCGGTGCATCGTCGATCTCGCGACACTCACTTATGCCGTGATGGCGGCAGTCGGCGGCGCCTACGCCGGCATCTTCTGCAACGATGAGCGCCTGAACCGCCGCCTCACTAGCGCCGGCGAAGCCACCGGCGAGCGCCTCTGGCGCCTGCCGATCGACGGCTATTACGACCAGAACCTGGAATCCGGCATCGCGGATTTCCGCCATCACTCGCCCGACGATGAATCCGCCGATGCGGCCCATGCCGCCGCCTTGCTGAAGAATTTCGTCACCGACCGCCCCTGGGCGCATCTCGACATCGCCAGTAAGGAATTCACCGGCAAGGACCGCCCGCTCACGCCCGCCGGTGCCACCGGCTATGCGGTCGCGCTGCTGGAGGAGTTCGCGGCAGGGCTGGAGTAGGCTTTCCTTGCCGTCCTAACCGCACGGAAACGTGTCGCTTTCCCGCTCGCGCGACTCGCGCCCGGTCGTGTTACAGTTTTGTGACACCGTTTCGTAACGGGAATGAGCCGCCGGCCTCGTTGCGGCGTTGGACAAGCCATGGAATTCCTTCTCCACCTCTTCGGCGCGGTCGCGCTGCTGCTCTGGTCGTTGCGCATGGTGCGGACCGGGGTGATGCGCGCCTATGGCAGCCAGCTCCGGCATTGGGTCGGGCTGGCGATGACCAACCGCTTCCGGGCGCTGGGTGCCGGCATCGTCACCAGCCTGCTGCTGCAATCCTCCAGCGCCACCGGGCTGCTGACCTCGTCCTTCGTCACCCGCGGCATGGTGGGCGCGGCCTCGGCGCTGGCGATCATGCTGGGCGCCGATCTCGGCACCAGCCTGGTGACCCAGGCCTATTCGTTGCCGGTCTACATCCTCTCGCCGGCGCTGATCCTCATCGGCTACATCATGTTCAACAAGCTGGAGAGCACGCGGCTCCGCGATCTCGGCCGCGCCGGGATCGGCCTCGGCCTGGCGCTGCTGGCGCTGCATCTCATCACCGAGGCGGCCGAGCCGATCCGCGAGGCGCCGCTGCTGCCGCAGATCCTGAACCTGATGTCCAACTCGCCCGTTTTCGGCGTCATCGCCGGCGGCATCCTGACCGTGCTCTGCGCCTCCTCGATCGCGGTGGTGCTGCTGGTCGCCTCGCTGGTGAAGATCGGCATCCTGCCGGTGCCGCTGGCGCTGGCCTTCGTGCTCGGCGCCAATCTCTGCGCCGACGTGATGGCGATGCTGGCTTCGATGGGCGATCCGCCGGAGGCGCGCCGGGTCCAGCTCGGCAACATGGTCTTCCGCGGGATCGGCGTCATCGCGATCCTGCCCTTGCTGCCGCTGATCGTGCCGCTGCTGCCGCTGCTGCCGGATTTCGGCGGCGGCGCGATGCGACAGATCCTGGACTTCCATGTCGGCTTCAACCTGGTGCTGGTCCTGGTCTTCATCGGCCTGATCGGCCCAGTCTCGCGCCTGACCCGCAAGCTGATGCCCGATGCCACCAAGGCCGACGATCCAGCACGGCCGCGCTATCTGGCCGCCAGCGCCGTGGATTCGCCGTCGATCGCGCTGGCCAATGCCTCGCGCGAGGCGCTGCGCATGGGCGATGCGGTGGGTGAGATCCTGCACCTATCGCTGCAGGCCCTGCGCTCTGACGACCGCAAGATTATCAAGCAGGCCAGCGACCTCGACTCCCTGGTCGACCGCTTGAACGAAGCGATCAAGCTCTACCTCACCAAGGTCAGCCGCGAGAGCATGAGCCCGGAAGACCACCGGCGGGTGATCGATCTCATCACCTTCACCACCAACCTCGAGCATATCGGCGACATCGTCGACAAGAACCTGATGGAGCTCGCCGCCAAGAAGGTGAAGTACAAGCTGAAATTCTCACCCGAAGGGGCCGAGGAGATCGAGGGCATCCACGACCGCCTCAACGGCAACCTGCAGCTTGCCATGAACGTCTTCATGACCGGCGATCTCGACCTCGCCCGCAAGCTCTTCGCCGAGAAGCAGGCCTTCCGCGAGCTCGAGCGCCAGGCCTCCGAGAGTCATCTCGAGCGCCTGCGCGAGGGCCGCGTCGAGAGCATCCAGACCAGCGGTCTGCACCTCGACATCCTGCGCGACCTGAAGCGGATCAACTCGCATCTCGCTCTGGTCGCCCAGCCGATCCTGGAAGCCAAGGGCGAGCTCAGCCCCTCCCGCCTCAAGGACGCCTGATCTCCGAATCGTCACATCCCGCCCGGATCTTGATGCACATCAAACAAGGAAGGGGCAGGTTGTGCCACCATCCTCGCGATCGCTCGGTGCCTCAAAGACACGCGCGGGCACCTGTGCGAAGGAGTCCGGGACATGGCCGTCCTCATGATCACCACCTGGCTGGCGCTGCAGCTTCCCACCGGCATCCTGCTCGGGCGTTTCCTGGAGCGGCAGCCTTTGCTGGTCCCGGTCCGGGCCCGGCGCTGACCGGAGCCTGACGCCCGACCCGGGCCTATCCATCTGTGATTTCCCGCTTAATTTGACTTCGGTATAATCTCCCAGCTATGGAAAGCCGCGCCGGGGCAGGGGGACGCCCGCAGGCGCTGGGGAATCGAGACTGGGAAGGCGTTTTCAATGATTTCGACCAAGCGGACCGCGCTGCAGCTGCTTTGCGGCGGATGCTCTGTTGCAGCCTTGCTCGCCGCCTCCGCCGCCCTGGCGGCCGATCCCCAGAAGGTCGTGGTGTATACCGCGCTCCAGGCCGAGCAGCTCCCGGTCTACGAGAAGGCCTTCGAGGCCAAATATCCCAAGTTCGACATCGAATGGGTCCGTGGCACCCCGGCCGAGATCACCGCGAAGCTCCTGGCGGAGAAGGGCGATCCCCAGGCCGACGTGGTCTGGGGCCTGGGCGCCAGCTATCTGATGCAGGCCGACAAGAACGGCCAGCTCGAGCATTACCGCCCGCAGGGCTTCGACCAGATCAAGGACGCCTTCAAGGACCGCCGCACCGGCTGGCCGGTCTGGGTCGGCATGGATGCCTGGGCCAACGCCATCTGCTTCAACACCCAGCTCACTGCCGAGCACAAGATCCCGAAGCCCGCCGGCTGGAAGGACCTGGTCGAGCCGGCCTACAAGGGCCAGATCGTGATGCCCAACCCGAGCTCCTCGGATACCGGCTTCGCCTCGGTCGCCGGCTGGATCCAGACCTTCGGCGAGACCGGCGGCTGGGACTATATGGATCTCCTCCACGAGAACGTCTCGAGCTATCTCCATTCCGGCGCCAAGAGCTGCGCCGCGGTCGCGACCGGCGACGCCGCGGTCGGCATCTCCTTCGGCTATGCCGGCGTGAAGCTCGCCAACAACGGCTCGCCGATCGAAGTGATCTTCCCGAAGGAAGGTCTGGGCTGGGAGATGGAGGCGACCGCCGTGGTGAAGGGCGCGAAGCATCTGCAGGGCGCGCAAGCGGTCGCGGATTTCTCCGCCAGCGCCGAGGCGAATACGCTCTACAACAGCTACTACCAGATCCTCGCCCGCAAGGACGTCGCGGCGACTTTGCCCGACAACTATCCCGCCGGTGAAGAGGAAGCGCTGATCGACCCCAACAACTTCGAGGCGGTCGCCGCGCGGCGCCAGCAGATCCTCGACGAATGGGAAAAGCGCTACAGCGGCAAAAACGCGCCGAAGAGCTGAGACAGCACCTGCCGTCCGAAGCGCAGCGCGCGTAGGAGGGCGGCAAGAACGCGCCGAAGAGCCGAATACTCTAAGACCGGCTTCCCAGCCTGCCCTCCGAAGCGCGGAGCGCGAAGGAGGGCTGAATACAGCCGCCTCCAACACGTCACGCGGCTGTTATCAAACCGTCACGGTTTCGGAAGAGTTTGCCCCTCGCGCGATCCGGAGAGGTCGCTGGAGAGAGGGAAACACGACGATGTTCGGAACCAAATCACGGATCGCCGGCCTGACGCTGGCGGCGCTGGTCGGCTTTACCGCTACGGCAGCGGCGAAGGACAAGCTCACCGTCTATACCGCGCTCGAGGAAGAGCAGCTGCCGGTCTACAAGCAGGCCTTCGAGGCCGCGAACCCCAACTATGAGATCGAATGGGTTCGCGATTCGACCGGCGTCATCACCGCGCGGCTGCTGGCCGAGAAAGCCAATCCGCAGGCCGACGCGATCTGGGGCCTGGCCGCGACCAGCCTGATGGTGCTGGACAAGGAAGGCATGCTCGAGAGCTACAAGCCGGCGGGCTATGCCGACATCAAGGACGATTTCAAGGACAAGCGCGACAACCCGACCTGGGTCGGCATGGACGCCTGGGCCTCGGCGATCTGCTTCAACACCGTCGAAGCCGAGAAGCTCGGCCTGCCGAAGCCGGAGACCTGGAAGGACCTGCTGAAGCCGATCTATGCCGGCCATATCGTGATGCCGAATCCGAACTCCTCCGGCACCGGCTTCCTCGATGTCGCCGCCTGGCTGCAGATCTTCGGCGAGAAGGAAGGTTGGGCCTACATGGACGGCCTGCATCAGAACATCAACACCTACCTGCACTCGGGCTCGAAGCCCTGCAAGGCGGCCGGTGCGGGTGAGTATCCGATCGGCATCTCCTTCTCCTATCCGGGCGTGGTGTTGAAGAACAAGGGCGCGCCGCTGGAGATCATCCTGCCGAAGGACGGCATCGGCTGGGAAATGGAAGCCACCGCGATCATGAAGGGCAGCAAGCATATCGACGGCGCCAAGGCGCTCGCCGACTTCGCCGCCACCGCCGACGCCAACCAGATGTACAACGACTACTACCAGGTGCTGGCCAGCAAGACCGTGCAGGCCAAGCTGCCGGAGAACTACCCGGCGGACGAGGAGAAGCTGATGATCTCCCCGAACGACTTCACTTCCATGGCCGCGAAGCGCGCGGCGATCCTCGAAGAGTGGCAGAAGCGCTACGGCTCCAAGGACGCCCCGAAGAGCTGATCTCGGTAGGCGGCGGAGCGCCGTGTGGTGAGCGCTCACGCAGCTGAAACGTCAACCCCCACCCCAGCCCGCCCCCATCTTGGGGGCGGGGGACGGATGGAGCCATCACTTGCAGCAGCCTCTTCACGAGACTTCCCTCCCCCAAGATCGGGGAGGGCCAGGGAGGGGGTTGACGGTTCAAGCTTGAACGCGCTGCACGACGCAGCGCGCTTTCATATTTGAGAAGATACCGCATGCCCTACCTCCAGATCTCCCAGGTCAGCAAATCCTTCGGCAGCTTCCAGGCGCTGAAGGACGTCTCGCTCGAGATCGAGGAGGGCCAGTTCGTCTGCTTCCTCGGCCCCTCTGGCTGCGGCAAGACCACCTTGCTCCGCGCCATCGCCGGCCTCGACATCCAGTCCTCCGGCCGCATCCTGCAGGCCGGCCGCGACATCTCCGCGCTCCCGTCCGCGCAGCGCGATTTCGGCATCGTCTTCCAGTCTTACGCGCTGTTCCCGAACCTCTCAGTCGCCGACAATATCGGCTACGGCCTCAAGAATTCCGGCAAGCCTCGCAGGGAGGTCGCCGCCCGCGTGCAGGAACTGGCCGAGTTGGTCGGCCTCCAGGGCCATGAGCGCAAATACCCGAGCCAGCTTTCCGGCGGCCAGCAGCAGCGCGTCGCCTTGGCGCGCGCGATCGCCATGGCGCCTGGGCTGTTGCTGCTGGACGAGCCGCTGTCGGCGCTCGATGCCCGGGTGCGCCTGCATCTCCGCACCGAGCTGAAGTCTTTGCAGCGCAAGATCGGCGTCACCACGATCATGGTGACCCACGACCAGGCCGAGGCGCTGGCGATCGCCGATCGGCTCGTGGTCATGAACCAGGGCGTCATCGAGCAGGTCGGCACGCCGCAGGAGGTCTATCGCAACCCGAAGACCGCTTTCGTCGCCGATTTCGTCGGCCACATGAACTTCCTCAAGGCCGAGGTGGTGGGCGAGGGGACTGTCCGGGTCGGCCCGCTGATGCTTGCCGCCGAAACCGGTGGGCTCGCGGTCGGCGCGCATGTCAGCCTCTGCTTCCGCCCGGAAGACATCCAGGTCCGCGGCATCGCCGCCGGGCACAAGAACGCGATCGAGGTCAAGATCGAGGAGATGGAGTTCCTCGGCACCTTCTACCGCGCCGACCTCGCGGTAAACGGCCCCAGCTCGCCGCGCCTAATGGCGGACTTCTCGATGAACGCGGCGCGGGACCTGGGGCTGGAGCGCGGCAAGGTTATTCCCATCGCCATGCCGGCGGATCGCCTGCGGCTATTCGGTGAGAAGCGCGGCTGATGGCCGACACCTTCGCCTTCGATCGCGCGTCTGCGCGCAAGGACGACACGCCCGCCAAGATCCGCCCGATCGTCGGACGCGAAGAATGGGGCATGCGCGCCGGGCTCGGGCTGCTCGCGCTCTACCTCGCCATCACCATCGCCATCCCGCTCTTCTTGCTGCTCCGCAAATCAGTGGAAGACGCGGACGGCAACTTCGTCGGCCACGCCAACTTCGCGAAATACTTCGCCGACCCGGCGCTGTCGCTCTCCTTCGAGAACAGCTTCTTCATCTCGATCCTCGGCACCGCGATCACCCTGGCGCTGGCCTTCTGGTATGCCTATGCGATCACCCGGACCTGCATGCCGGCGCGCGGCTTCTTCAAAGCGCTGGCGCTGATCCCGCTGCTGGCGCCGTCGCTGTTGCCGGGGCTGGCGCTGGTCTATCTCTTCGGCAACCAGGGCGTCTTCAAGGGCGTGATGATGGGCGGGTCGATCTACGGCCCGGTCGGCATCATCATCGGCGAGGTCTTCTTCGCCTTCCCCCACGCGGTGCTGATCATCACCACGGCCCTCGGCATGGCCGACCAGCGTCTCTATGAGGCCGCCGCGGCGATGCGCGCCGGCCCGGTGCGCACCTTCTTCACCGTGACCCTGCCGGGTTGCCGCTACGGCGTGATGAGCGCCGGCTTCGTGATCTTCACCCTGATCTTCACCGATTTCGGCGTGCCCAAGGTGATCGGCGGCTCCTATGACGTGCTGGCGACCGACATCTACCAGCAGGTGATCGGCCAGTTCAATTTCCAGATGGGCGCGGTCATCGGCCTGCTGCTGCTGGCCCCGGCGGTGCTGTCGTTCGCCGCGGATCGCATCACGACGCGCCGCCAGCAATCCATGGTTTCCTCCCGCGCCGTCCCACTGGAGCCGAAGCCGCGTCCCGCCGTCGACCGCGCCTGCTTCGTCTTCGTCCTGGCGATCGCGGTCTTCCTGCTCGGCGTCATGGGCATGGCCGCCTTCGGTAGCATCGTCAAGTTCTGGCCCTACAACCTGACGCTCACCTTGGAGCACTACGACTTTGGCAAGCTCGGCACCGATGGCTGGAATCCCTTCTGGAATAGCCTGAAGCTCTCGGTCTTCACTGCCGTGTTCGGCACGGCGATCGTCTTCACCGGCGCTTATTTGGTGGAGAAGATCCGCGGCTTCGGGATCGCGCGCTCGGCCGTGCATCTCCTCGCCATGCTGCCGCTGGCGACGCCGGGCCTGGTGCTCGGGCTATCCTACATCTTCTTCTTCAACAGCCCGTCGAACCCGTTCAATTTCATCTACGCGACCTTGGTGATTCTGATCGTGAACACGATCACGCATTTCTACACGGTCTGCCATCTGACCGCGGTCACCGCGTTGAAGCAGCTCGATGCGGAATTCGAGGCGGTCTCGGCCTCGCTGAAAGTGCCGGTCTGGCGCACCTTCCTGCGCGTGACCGTGCCGGTCTGCCTGCCGGCAATCCTCGACATCGCGATCTATTACTTCGTCAACGCGATGACCACGGTCTCGGCGGTGATCTTCATCTATACCGGCACCACCAAGCTGATGGCGATCAACGCCCTCAACACCGACGACGCCGGCAACAGTGCCGCCGCTTGCGCCATGGGCATGACCATCGTGTTGACCTGTGCCCTGGTGCGCGGGCTGCATGCACTCGCCGGTCGAACTTTTCTCGCCCGGCACCAGGACTGGCGGCACCGGGTCGCGTGAGGCCGGGGGAGTCGCCTTGCGCCAGGAATGGGTTCAAGATGCGCCCTCGACCTGGGGGTGTTCTTGCAGACCTGGACCGACCCGGAACTGGCCAAGTCTAAGCAAGTCAGGGCGCTCTATGACTGGTGGAGCGCCAATACCGGTCCTGCGGGCATCCCGGATCGCGACTCCTTCGACCTCGTCGAGCATCGCCTGCTGATGCCCAACGTCTTGATCTCGGACGTCGAGCCGGAGCCGTTCCGCATTCGCTATCGCCTGGTAGGGACGCGGATCGTCCACAATCTCGGCGTCGATTTCACCGGCCGCTACCTGGATGAGTTTCTCGGTCCGAACTTCACCATTCCCTGGTCGCAGTTCTACCACCAAGCCTACACCACGCGCCGGCCGCTGATGGGCGCTCTGACCGAGCCGACCCGGACCGGGAACACCTTCACCTATGAGTTCGGAATCTTTCCGGTCGCGCGCGGCGGCGCGGCGGTGGAGCAGTTCATCGCACTCGAGGATTATTTCGACTTCACCCTGACCTCCGGCGTGCTGGCCGGTCTGTGAGCTATTCGCGGCAGCCCGCGAGCATCGGCTTCAGCGCCGCCGCGGCGCCCTCGGCGCTGAACTGGCCCTTCCAGCCGAACGGCGACATCGAGACCGTGAAGCTCTTGCTGGCAGCAATGTCCTCGGCCAGGCGCTGGAACGCCACCTGGGCGTTCAGGTCCGAGGCCTCGAAGGTGAGCTCGGCATCCTTCGCCACCGCGGTGATCTCGCTGCGCCCGCGATCGGTCGCGAAGGTGAGGGTGTAGCGGTGGTCGTCCGGCACCGAGACCCGGAACTGGTGCGAGCGCAGGATCACCTGCGGGGCACCCGTGACCGGGCAAACGAACATCACCGCATTCTCCCGCGCATCCTTGGTACCGGCATAGCGCGCACCCTTGTGTTCCAGCCCGTCCCAGGGATCCGACTGCGCATGCGCGGCGGTGGTGAAGGTCAGGAAGGCGAGGGCGAACATCCACTTCATCGTTTGCGCTCCTGCGCCACGGTTTCCTGCACGATATCGAGAAAGGCTTTCACCAGCGGGGTTCCCTTCCGGTCCGCGAGGCAGGCCACGTATTCGGTCGAAGCCATGACCGGTCCTTCGAACTCCAAGGCTTTCAAGCGCATGTCGTCGCCGAACTCTGCGCGGGCCACGATGCCGATGCCCAGGCCGGCGGCCACCGCTTCGCGGATCGCCTCGCGGCTGCCGATCTCCAGCACCTCGCCGGTCTTGATTCCGGTTCCCTTGATCGCCGCCTCGAAGCATTGCCGCGTGGTGGAAGAGGGCTCGCGCAGCACCAGGCGATGCCCGGCGAGTTCCGCGATCTTGATCCGCCGCCGCTTGGCCCAGGGATGAGCCCGATCGACGAAGCAGATCAGCTGGTCCTGCCGGAACGGGATGGCATGGATCCGCGGGTCGGGGTTCACGTTGGCGGCGATGGCGACATCGACGCTCTGGTCCAGCAGGTCCTCCTGCAGCTTGGTCGAATTGCCGATCGACATCGAGAGCCGGAGGTTCGGGTAGCGCCGGTTGAACACCGCCAGGAACGGGATCGAGTGATAGGGCGCATCGGCCCCGATCCGCAGGTGCCCGCGCTTCAGCCCCTTGGCGGAGGTCAGCACCTGCTCGGCCTCGATCTCCAGACCGAACAGCCGCCAGGTGATCTCCAGGAGCTGCTTGCCGATGTCGGTCAGCTCGATCTTGCGGCGTCGCCGGTCGAACAGGTGCACGCCATAGCGCTCCTCGAGCGCCCGGACCTGGCCGGAGAGGGTCGGCTGCGTGACGTGCAAGTTATTGGCCGCCTTGGTAAAACTGCCCTCGGTCGCGACCGCATGGAAAGCCCGGAGCTGGCTCTGGCTGATGCTCATGACACAATAGGTTGTTTCTATAGGTCACATAACTGTTAACGATTGGATTTATAGTACGGGGCTGTCAGATAATCCAGCCCTACCCCTTGGAGAGACACATGGACCCCTGGCTTCTGACCCCCGGCCCGCTCACCACCTCGATGACGGTGAAGCAGGCGATGCTGCACGACTGGGGCTCGCGCGACGCCGGCTTCGTCGCCATCAACACCCATATGCGCCAGCGCCTGGTCGAGTTGATCGGCGGCGGCAAGGAATTCACCACCGTGCCGGTGCAGGGCAGCGGCACTTTCGCCGTCGAGGCGATGCTGACCGGCTTCATCGGCCCCAAGGACAAGTTGCTGATCCTGATCAACGGCGCCTACGGCAAGCGCATGGCGAAGATCTGCGAATACGCCAAGCGCAGCACCGCGATCCTCGAATGGGCCGAGGACCAGCCGGTCGATCCCGCCAAGGTGCGCGAGACCCTCGCCGCCGATAAGGCGATCACCCATGTCGCCGTGGTCCATTGCGAGACCACGTCGGGCATCCTGAACCCGATCGTCGAAGTCTCCAAGGTCGTCGCCGAAGCGGGCCGCAAGCTGCTGATCGACAGCATGAGCGCCTTCGGCGCGCTGCCGATCGACGTCCAGACCGTGACCTTCGATGCGGTTGCCGCCTCCTCGAACAAGTGCATCGAGGGCGTGCCGGGCCTGGGCTTCGTGCTCTGCCGCGTCTCCGCGCTGGAAAAGGCCAAGGGCAATGCCGTCTCGCTCACCCTTGACCTGTTCGAGCAGTGGCAGAACCTGGAGAAGACCAGCCAGTACCGCTTCACGCCGCCCATCCACTGCATCGTCGCCTTCGATCAGGCGCTGACCGAGCATGAGCAGGAAGGCGGCGTCGCCGGCCGCGGCGGTCGCTATCGCAACAACCACAAGGTCCTGGTCGAGGGCATGCGCGCGCTCGGCTTCGAGACCCTGCTGCCGGACCGGCTGCAGGCCCCGATCATCGTCACCTTCCACATGCCGGCCGATCCGAAGTTCGTGTTCGACACGTTCTACAACGGTCTCAAGGACCGCGGCTTCGTCATCTATCCGGGCAAGCTCACCGTCGCCGACAGCTTCCGCATCGGCTGCATCGGCCGCATCGGCGAGTCTGAGATGAAAGCCTTCCTCGCCGCCGCCAAGGAAGTGATGAACGAGCTGGGCGTCGCCTCGGGCCGCCCGCACAACAAGGCCGCGGAGTAGTCCCATGAAGAGCATAACCGTCAACGGCAAAAGCTACACCTGGCCGAAGCAGCCCCTGGTCGTCGTCTGCGTCGATGGCTGCGAGCCGGACTATCTCACCAAGGCCATTGCGGCGGGGGCGATGCCCTGGCTGGCCAAGGTGGTGAAGACCGGCGCCAACCTGATCGGCGATTGCGTGGTGCCGAGCTTCACCAACCCGAACAACCTCTCGATCGTGACCGGCGCGCCGCCTTCGGTGCATGGGATCTGCGGCAACTACCTCTACGACCGCGAGAGCGGGCAGGAGGTGATGATGAACGATCCGAAATTCCTCCGCGCGCCGACGATTCTTGCCGCTTTCTCCGATGCCGGCGCCAAGGTCGCCGTGGTGACCGCCAAGGACAAGCTGCGCCTGCTGCTCGCCAAGGGCATGAAGGGCATCTATTTCTCCGCCGAGAAGGCCGACCAGGCGAATGAGCAGGAGCATGGCATCGGCGACGTGCTGAACTTCGTCGGCAAGCCGTTGCCTTCGGTCTACAGCGCGGATCTCTCCGAGTTCGTGTTCGCCGCCGGCGTGAAGCTGCTCAAGGCCAAGCGCCCGGACATCATGTATCTCTCGACCACCGACTACATCCAGCACAAGTTTGCGCCGGGCGATGATACCGCCAACGACTTCTACCGCATGATGGACGGCTATCTGGCGGAGATGGACGCGATGGGTGCGGAGATCGTGCTGACCGCCGACCACGGCATGAACGACAAGCACGGCGACGACTTGAAGCCGCAGGTGGTCTACCTGCAGGACGTGCTGGACGGCTGGCTCGGGGCCGGCAAAGCCCGCGTCATCCTGCCGATCACCGACCCCTATGTCGTGCATCACGGCGCGCTCGGCTCCTTTGCCACGGTCTATCTGCCGGCAGGCGCCGACCAGGCCGCCATTATCGCCAAGATCGCCAAGATCCCCGGCATCGAGCTCGCGGTCGATCGCGCCACCGGCTGCAAGAAGTTCGAGCTGCCTGAAGACCGGGTCGGCGACGTGATCGTGGTCTCGGAGAAGCTCTTCGCCATCGGCACCAGCGTCGCCAAGCACGATCTCTCGGGCCTGACGCGGCCGCTGCGCTCGCATGGCGGCATGACCGAGCAGAAGGTGCCGGTCATCGTGAACTGCAAGCTCAAAGCGCTGCCGCAGGGCTATCGCCTGCGCAACTTCAGCGCTTTCGATCTCGGCCTCAACTACGCTTCTGACGAAGCGCAACTCGACAAGGCAGTCTGATCCATGGGTGTCATCCGGAAAGAGAAGATGCGCGTCGCCGGCAATTTCGGTGCCAGCGATCGCACTTTCGAGGTCCATAACCCCTACACCAACCAGGTGGTCGGGACCTGCCCGAAGGCCACGGTGGACGACATCCACCAGGCCTTCGCGGTCGCCAAGGCCTACAGGCCGACGCTCTCGCGCGCCGACCGCAGCGCGATCCTGCGCAGGACCGCCGAGCTCCTGGTCGAGCGCCGCCAGCAGATCGCCGAGCTGATCACCGCGGAATCGGGTCTCAGCCTCAAGGACACGCTCTACGAGGTCGGCCGCGCCTATGACGTGTTCCACCTGGCGTCGGGCATCGTGATCAAGGATGACGGCGAGATCTTCTCCTGCGATATCACCCCGCACGGCAAGAAGCGGCGGATCTATACCCAGCGCGATCCGCTGCTCGGCGTCATCTCCGCGATCACGCCCTTCAATCACCCGCTGAACCAAGTCGCGCATAAGGTGGCGCCGTCGATCGCCACCAACAACCGCATGGTGCTGAAGCCCTCCGAGAAAACGCCCCTCTCGGCGCTGATGCTGGCCGACGTGCTCTACGAGGCGGGTCTCCCGCGCGAGATGTTCCAGGTCGTGACCGGCGACCCCAAGGAGATCGCCGACACCCTGCTGACCGATCCCAACGTGGACCTCATCACCTTCACCGGCGGCGTCTCGGTCGGGAAGTATATCTCGGCCCATATGGGCTATCGCCGCGCCGTGCTGGAACTCGGCGGCAACGATCCGCTGATCGTCATGGAAGACGCCGATATCGAGGAAGCCGCGACGCTCGCCGTCGCCGGCTCCTACAAGAACTCCGGCCAGCGCTGCACCGCGGTGAAGCGCATGATTGTCCACGAAGCGGTGGCCGACCGTTTCGTTGAGTTGTTGCTCGCGAAAACCAAGGCGATCAAATACGGCGATCCCATGAACCCGGAGACCGACATGGGCACCGTCATCGACGAAGCCTCGGCGATCTATTGCGAGGAAGCGGTCAACGACGCGGTGAAGGCGGGGGCCAGGCTGCTGCACGGCAACATCCGCAAGGGCGCGCTCTATTCGCCGACCGTGGTCGATCACGTGCCCTATGATTGCCGCCTGGTGAAGATCGAGACCTTCGGGCCGGTCTCGCCGGTGATCCGGGTCAAGAACATCGACGAGGCGATCAAGGTCTCGAACTCGACCGCCTACGGACTTTCTTCCGGCGTCTGCACCAATCGCCTGGACTACATCACCCGCTTCGTGCGCGAGCTGGAAGTCGGCACGGTCAACGTCCGCGAAGTGCCCGGCTATCGCATCGAGATGTCGCCCTTCGGCGGCATCAAGGATTCCGGCCTCGGCTACAAGGAAGGCGTGATCGAGGCGATGAAATGCTTTACCAATGTGAAGACCTATTCACTGCCCTGGAACTGAGTGACGATGTCCGATCCCAACCGCCGTCCCGCCGTCGCCGAGGTGCATGAGGGCGGCCTCACGGTCCGCTGGAGCGACAAGTCGCCGACCCATCTGCCGAACTTCTGGCTGCGCGACAACTGCCGCTGCGCCAAGTGCCGGCACCCCGGCAACGGCCAGAAGCTCTACGAGATCGTCGACCTGCCGGCCGATCTCGCCGCGCTCGAGGCCATGGTGGCGCCGGACGGCACGGTGAAGGTGCTGTGGTCCGACGGCCACCGTTCGGAATACGGCGCCGAATGGCTGAACGCCCACGACTTGATCGCCTCGGCGCGCATCGCGCGACAGGTGAAGCCGGAACTCTGGGGCAAGCCGCTGGAAAGCGATCTCCCGGTAGGCGACTGGCCGCAGATGCTCAGCGATCCGGCGCAGGAACTGGCCTGGCTGGATCGCTACGCCGCGCTCGGCTTCGGCCTGCTGAGGAACGTCCCCGCCCAGGCCGGCATGGTGGCTGAAGTGGGCGACCACCTCGGCTTCGTGCGCGTCACCAACTACGGCCGCCTGTTCGACGTGATCTCGGTGCCGAACCCGAACAACCTCGCCAACACCTCGCTCGGCCTCGGCGTCCATTCCGACAATCCCTACCGCCATCCCTCGCCGGGCGTGCAGCTGCTGCATTGCCTGGAGGCGGGCGCTCCCGGCGGAGACACCTTGCTGGTGGACGGCTTCCACGCGGCGGAGATCCTGCGCAGGGAGAACCCGGGCGCCTTCGCCTTGCTCTCCACCGTGCCGATGACCTTTCGCTTCAGCGACGACAAGGCCGAGCTCGAGGCGCGCCAGACCCTGATCACCGCCGACATGGACGGCGTCGTCACCGCGGTCCATTTCAACAACCGCTCGGCGGACTGGCTCGACGCGCCGATCGATCTCGCCTCGCGCTGGTATGCGGCCTACCGCACCTTCGCCCAGATCCTGAAGCGGGCGGAGCTGGAGGTGATCTTCAAGCTCGGTCCCGGCGACCTGGTGGTGATGCAGAACGACCGCGCCCTGCATGGCCGCACCGCCTTCGATCCCAATCTCGGCCGCCGGCACCTGCAGGGCTGCTACATCGATCGCGACGGCATCGAGAGCCGCCGCCGCATCCTGAAGCGCCGCACCACCAACCGCACAGACGCCGCAGCATGAGCACCCCCTCTGGACGCACCGTGGAAGAGATCCGCGCCGCCTTTGCGAAGCGCGGCCATGAGGGCTACGGCGAAGGCGTCAGCCAGCTCGAGCATGCGCTGCAATGCGCGGTCTTCGCCGAGCGGGACGGGGCACCGGAGCCGCTGATCGTCGCGACCCTGCTGCACGACATCGGCCATATGCTGCATGACCTGCCGGAGGACATCGCCGATTCCGGCATCGACACCCAGCATGAGTCGCTGGGCTCGGCCTGGCTGTCGCAGCATTTCGGCCCCGAGGTGAGCGAGCCGGTCCGGCTGCATGTCGCGGCCAAGCGCTATCTCTCGGCCAGCGAAGCGGGCTATTTCGACGTCCTGTCGGAGGCGTCGAAACTGTCGCTGCGGCTGCAGGGCGGCCCGATGAACGCGGAAGAGCAGGCCAAATTCGGAGCCGAGCGCTTCTACAGGGATGCCGTAGCGCTCCGCCGCTGGGACGACGAGGGCAAGATCCTCGGCATGAAAACGCCGGATCTCGGCTATTTCGAGCCGATGATCGAGCGCAGCCTGCGGCGCTAGCCACCCGCAGGCCTGCATAGCGGCTTATTTTCGGGAACCTGTCAGCGAGGTTTCCGTTTTTTCCTCATATGCGCGGATGAACGAACGAGCCGCGCTCCCTGATGAGGAGGGCTGCGCCATGGCGACCTATCAGACGGCAGGTCATCACCCGGATCATCTCGAGCACGAGGTGAAACCCGCCCACGAAATTCAGAACACGGAGGGCCACCAGACCGTCGGCATCGAGGATGCCCGCTCGGCGGAAACCACCGGCCACGTCCGCATCATCCTAGCGGTCTCTTTCGCCCTGGCGGTGATCTGCCTCGGCGTGGTGATGCTCACCTTCGCCAGCCGGATCTAGTTCGTATTGTTCACGGCGGTGACGGAACTGCGCCCCGCCGTAACTTCCGGTTCATTGGCGGGGTCGAAGTCCGAAGAACTGCGAGCGAGCGAAAATCCTCCGAAAAAACACAAGTATCCCAGCATGTTCAGAGCCGCACGTTGCTGCCCCTCGAGGTGATCGTAAAACTGCACCTCAACGGCGAAGGATGACACCAAGCCGCCCACAGCTGCGACACCTCCCAGCGCCATAACCGTTCTCACGTACTGCAGTTCAAGCGTCTGGATTCCATTCGCAACGAAAACTTCGCGGATCGAGGCCACCTCACAATTTCGCCTGATGCGCCGCACCGGCCCCTGAGAGAGCCACAGCAGCCACGCCATCATCAGCACTGCAACGCTTGCCAGCCATAGCGGCGCGAAAGCGAGGCCGGTCAAGGCGAGCAGGATGATGCACGGGACGAGCAGCGCGGCATCAATAGTTGCGGTCTCCAGAGCTCGCAGCGATGTTTCGTCTATGCGGTAGGCGGTGTTCGTTGGCCCACCATGCCACCGCCGCTTCCGCCAATAGACCGAGCCGTCCTGCGTGAGGCGCAATTTGGAAGCCAAATGCAGCAAGCTGACGGTTCGCCAGATCTCCCGCAGCACAGCTACGCCGCCTTCGCGCAGGCCGGGCAGGTGCCCTGCAGCTCGACGGTGAAGCGGTTCACCGTGAAGCCGGCTTCGGCGGCGCTCTTCTTCACCGCATTGGCGATGCCGCGGTCGTCGATCTCGACGGCGGCGCTGCAATTCGTGCAGATCAGGAACTGGCTGACATGCCGGTCTTCCGGATGGTCGCAGCCGACGAAGGCGTTCAGGCTCTCGATCCGGTGGATCAGGCCCTGTTCCATCAGGAAGTCGAGCGCGCGGTAGACTGTCGGCGGCGCCGCCGCCTTATCGCCTTCCCGGAGGTCGTCCAGGATCGCATAGGCCCCCACCGGCCGATGGCTGTTCCAGACCAGCTCAAGCACCCGGCGGCGGAGCGGGGTCAATCTGGCCCCACGCTTGGCGCAAACCGTCTCGGCCAGCCCCAGCGCATCTGCAATGCAGCGGGTGTGGTCATGCGGGGCGGTGGGCTGGATCTGGTGCTGGTCCAAGGGGGCAGTCCCTCAGGTCAAACCGTTGCAAACATTGCAATCATAGCTGTCCGTCAGTTGGGGCGCGATGGGCATCCGCGCAAGCCCGGGCCGAGCTTCATTTATTCCACACAACAGTGTGAAATGCAGGAATTTGTGGGCAATGATCTTGACTTAAAGGGGGCCGAATACGTATTTGAGAGAACAGGAAAACTTCTCGCCTGGCCGTATTAGCATGTTGGTTATGTAGATTAGACGAACAATGCAATCTTTCCCGATCTTCATGCGGCTCTCGGGCCGCCCGGTCCTGGTGGTCGGCAGTGGTCACGCCGCCGAAGCGAAGCGACGTCTGCTCGAAGCCGCCGGCGCGCGAGTCGACCGCGTGGAGCAGGTCGCCTCGCTTGCGGGCTATGCGCTGGTCTTCGGCGCCACCGGTGACGATACGCGCGATCGCGCCGTCACCGAGGCCGCGCGGCGCGTGGGCATTCCGGTCAACGTGGTCGATCGTCCCGAGCTTTCCGATTTCATCATGCCGGCGGTGGTCGATCGCGGCGAGATCGTGATCGGCATCTCGACCGGCGGCAGCGCGCCGATCCTGGCGCAGCGTATCCGCGCCACGATCGAAGACGCGCTGCCGAACGGCCTCGATCGCCTGGCCGCCTTCGCCCGTCGCTTCCGTGCCGCCGTGCAGACCCGCGTCACCGACAGCGCCACGCGCCGCCGCTTCTGGGAGCGTTTCTTCGAGGGCGAGGGCGCCGATCTGGTCATGGCCGGCGAGGACTTCCGCGCCGCCCGCAAGATCATCCGCGACCTCAACGCCGCCGACGCAACGCAGAGCGGTGCAGGGTCGGTCACCGTGATCGAACTCGCCTCCAACCGCAGCGACGATCTCACCCTCGGCACCTTGCGTGCGCTGCGCCAGGCCGACGTGATCGCCCATGACGCGAATGTCGGGCCGGAAATCCTGGATTACGCCCGCCGCGATGCGCTGCGGGTCGATGTGAATGCGGACCTGCCGCAAGACGCGCGGGTCGTGGTGCTGCGCGCGCCTGCTGCAGCCAAGCGTATGGGAGTTGCCCAATGACCGTCCAAGTCGTCACCGCCAACCGCCTGCGCGACGGCGTCATCGTCTGGCTGACCCCCGAGCTCAAATGGTCGGAAGACTATGCCGAGAGCAAGCTGCTGCGCGACGAGGCCGAAGCCAATGCCGCGCTCGAAGCCGCCGGCATCGACGTGAAGGCGCGCCTGGTGGTCGGCCCCTATCTCGCCGAGTTCAAGGAGACGCCGGAAGGCCTGCAGGCCGCGAGTGCCCGCGAGCGGATCCGCGCCAGCCGCCTGCCCACCATCACCCCGGACCAGGGCTCCTGGACCGCCAGGATTCAAGGCTGAGTTAAGCGATGTACCGTTACGACGAATTTGACGCCACCTTCGTTGCCGAGCGCGTGAAGCAGTTCCGCGGCCAGGTCGAACGTCGCCTGGCCGGCGAGCTGGCCGAGGATGAGTTCCGTCCGCTGCGCCTGCAGAACGGCGTCTACCTGCAGCTCCATGCCTATATGCTGCGAATCGCGATCCCCTACGGAGAGCTCTCGTCGAAGAAGCTGCGCAAGCTCGCCTTCATCGCGCGCCGCTACGACAAGGGCTTCGGCCATTTCACCACCCGGCAGAACATCCAGTTCAACTGGCCGGAGCTGGTGGACGTCCCGGACATCCTGGACCATCTCGCCGAAGTCGAGATGCACGCGATCCAGACCAGCGGCAACTGCATCCGCAACACCACCGCCGATCACTTCGCCGGCGTCGCGCCGGACGAGATCGAGGACCCGCGGGTCTGGGCCGAGATCATCCGCCAGTGGTCGACCCTGCATCCCGAGTTCGCCTTCCTGCCGCGCAAGTTCAAGATCGCGGTGACCGGGGCCAGCCACGACCGCGCCGCGGTGAAGTTCCACGACATCGGCCTGAAGATGGTGAAGAACGAGGCCGGCGAGATCGGCTTCGAGGTCATCGTCGGCGGCGGCATGGGCCGCACCCCTGCGATCGGCCCGACCATCCGCAGCTTCCTGCCGAAGCAGCATCTGCTGAGCTATCTCGAGGCGATCCTGCGGGTCTACAACCTGCTCGGCCGCCGCGACAACCTCTACAAGGCGCGTATCAAGATCCTGGTCACCGCGACCGGTACCAAGGAATTCGCGCGCCTGGTCGAGGAAGAGTGGGAGCGGATCAAGGACGGCGTGCTGACCCTGCCCCAGGAAGAGGTCGCGCGCATCCAGGCCTATTTCACGCCGCCGGAATACGAGAAGCTGCCGGTGATCTCGACCGAGCTCGAGACCGCGAAGCGCAGCGACGCCGCCTTCGCGCGCTGGGTCCGTGCCAACACCCATCCGCACAAGGTCGACGGCTATCGCATCGTCTCGATCTCGCTGAAGCCCGAGGGCGGCGCGCCGGGCGATGCCTCGGCCGACCAGATGGATCTGATCGCCGACCTCGCCGACGAATACAGCTTCAAGACCATCCGGGTCACGCATCACCAGAACCTGGTGCTCCCCAGCGTGCGCCAGCAGGATCTCTACGCGCTCTGGCAGCGGCTCGCGGCGGTGCGTCTCGCGAACCCGAACGTCGGCTTCCTGACCGACATCATCGCCTGCCCGGGCCTCGACTACTGCAACCTCGCCAACGCGCGGTCGATCCCGATCGCCCAGCGGCTGTCGCGGCGCTTCAACGACTTCCAGCGGCTGGAGGAGATCGGCGAGCTTCGCCTCAACATCTCCGGCTGTATCAATGCCTGCGGGCATCATCACGCAGGCAATATCGGCATCCTCGGCGTCGATAAGCAGGGCGAGGAATTCTACCAGATCACCCTCGGTGGCTCGTCTAAGGACGATGCCTCGATCGGCAAGATCATGGGGCCCGCCTTCTCGATCGACCAGGTCGCGGATGCCGTCGAAAACATCGTGAACGTCTATTTGGAAAAGCGGACCAACAAGGACGAGCGGTTCCTGGAAACCTTCCGCCGCCTCGGCCTCGATCCGTTCAAGGAGAAAGTCTATGGCAATTCTCAAGCACGGCGCCCTGCAGCCGAATGATTGGCTGACCGTCGCGGACGACGCGGCCCTGCCGGAAGGCAAGCCCGCGGTGGTCTCGCTTGACCGCTGGCTGAAGGAGCGTGAGACGCTCTTGGGCCGCAACGCGCCGTTGGGCGTTCGCCTGAAGAGCGACCAGTCGCCGATGGCCCTCGCCGAGGATCTCGAGCGGATCTCGCTGATCGTGCTCGAATTCCCGAAATTCACCGACGGCCGCGGCTATTCCCACGCCCGGGCGCTGCGCCAGCGCCTCGGGTATAGCGGTGAGATCCGCGCGGTCGGCAACGTGCTGCGCGACCAGTATCTGTTCATGGATCGCTGCGGCATCGATTCCATCGAAATCGCCGACGAAGCCAATGTCACCGGCTATCTCCAGTCCCTGGGCGAGTTCTCCATCTGGTACCAGCCGGCGGCCGACCGGCGGCCGACGGTCCGTCACCTCCGCGCGGCAAAACGGATGGAACCCACGGGCGGCAGCGCGGTTGTTCGTGAGAGTGTTGCGGCCAGCTGGGCCTACTGAGTCTACTCGAGCGTTCCCTCTAAACTGGCGGCGGCCTTCGGGCCGCCGCTTTTGTTTGCAGGTCCAGCTAGCGCACCGTCTCATAAGCCGCCAGCGCCCGCTTCCGCGCCTCGTCATGCTCCAGGATCGGCTGCGGATAATCCTTCCCCAGCACCACGCCGGCCGCCGCCAGGTCGAGCGGCGCCGCTTCCCAAGGCGCGTGGATCGCCTTGGCATCCAGCTTCGCCAGCTCCGGCACCCAGCGCCGGATATAGGCGCCGTCCGGATCGAACTTCCGGCTCTGGGTGATCGGATTGAAGATTCGGAAATAGGGCGCGGCATCGGCGCCGCTTCCGGCCACCCATTGCCAGTTGCCGGCATTCTGCGCGAGATCGGCATCGACCAGTGTGTCCCAGAACCAGGCTTCGCCGCGCCGCCAGTCGATCATCTGGTCCTTGATCAGGAAGGAGGCCGCGATCAAACGCACGCGGTTGTGCATCCAGCCGGTGGCCCAGAGCTGCCGCATCCCGGCATCGACGATCGGATAGCCGGTGCGGCCGCGCTGCCAGGCCTTCAGTCCCTTGCCATGCGGCAGGAAGGGAAAGCCGCGGAACTTCGCCGACCAGGCTTCCTTGGGCAGCTTCGGGAAATGATAGAGCAGGTGGCTGTTGAAATCCCGCCAGCCCAATTGCCGCAGGAAGGGCAGGGCAGCCTCGCCGTGTCGCTCCTGCAAGCGCCGCCAGATCTCATGCACGCTGATCTCGCCCCAGGCGAGATGCGGACTCAAGCGCGAGGTGCCCTCCCAATCCGGGCGATCGCGGGTCTTGTCATAGCTGTCGACGGTCTCTAGCAACTGGGCGAGGCGTACCTCCGCGCCGGCCTCGCCCGGCTGCCAGTCCGCCGCGAAGCCCTGGCTCCATCCCGTTGTCACCTGCCAGTCCTCGATCGTCTCGCTCTCCGGCCAAGCCCGTGGCGCACGCAGCTTCCTCGGCGCGGGCAGGGCGATCGGCGGGCGATAGGCTTCGGCGAGGCGCCGCCAGAATGGCGTGAACACCTTGAACGATCCGCCGGTCCCGGTCTTCAGGCGCCAGGGCTCATGCAGCCGGTTGGCGGGATGATCGAGCGCGATCGCACCATGCTTCGGCATCGCGGCGAGCACCGCGATATCGGTCTTGATCGCATCGGGCTCGAGCGTGCGGTTGAAGTGCACCGCAACGGCACCGGTCTCCGCCGCCAGCCCGGCCAGGATCGTCAGCGGCTCGCCGGTCCTCAGCAGGAGATCGCTGCCGCGTTTTCGCAATTGCTCGCGGAGCGCCGCAAGGCTCGCGCCACGCCACCAGGCCGAGGCGCCGCCGATCTCGTCCGGCTTCGGCCGGATGAAGACCGGGATGATCGGGCGGCCGGTCTTGATCGCGGCGGCCAGCGCGGGGTTGTCGCCGATGCGGAGATCTCGCCGCAGCCAGAGCAGGACCGGTTCCATCGTTACGCCTGTCATCATGTAGACAGAGTGGGACTCCGTCTTTAGGGTCCAGCCTATCATGCTGAAAGAACGAATCCCCCTCGGCATCATTTGCGCCATGCCGGAAGAAATCGCGGCTTTGCTCGGCGATATGAGCGCGATCAAACGCCAGGAATTGGCCGGGCGCGAGGTCCTGACCGGGCAGTTGTTCGGCCGCCCGGTGGCCATGATCGAAAGCGGCATCGGCAAGGTCGCCGCGGCGATGACCGCGACCCTGCTGCTCGACGGATTGAAATGCCGGGCGATCGTGATGTCCGGCGTCGCCGGCGGCATCGATCCGGCGCTCGCGATCGGCGATCTCGTGGTGGCGCAGCGCCTGGTCCAGCACGATTACGGCCGCCTGCAGGCCGACGGCGTGACGCCGTTCCGCCCCGGCGTGCCGCCGTTCGGCCCGGGCCGGGCGGATTTCGGCTATGAGCTGCCGGACGATCTGGTGGCGCGCATCCATGCCGCGCTCGACGGATTCAAGCTGCCGTCGCTGCCTGCGGATCTCGTGGGCAAGGATGTGCGGCCGCCGATGATCAAGATCGGCACCATCGTCAGCGGCGATCAGTTCATCAACGACGAAGGTGCGCGGGCGCGGCTGCAATCCGTGTTCGGCGCCCATGCGGTCGAGATGGAAGGCGCCGCGGTGGCGCAGGTGGCCGAGGCCTTCGGCGTCCCGGCGATCGTGATCCGCAGCTTGAGCGATCTCGCCGGCGCCGACAGCCATCTCGATTTCGGCAAATTCGTCGCCGCCGTGGCGCCGACCGCGGCCAAGGTCGTCGAACGCCTGGTGTCGGTCCTGGATTGACCGCGGGGGACTGATGGGAGCGCCGGGACTGGAGACGACGCTCATCGCCTTGGCGATCGGCTTGGCGGTGGGCGGCTTGGCGAACTGGCAGTTGCGCCGGCCGGTCGATCTGCGCTGGCCGGTCGTACCCTGGCTCGCGGTCCAGTTCCTGTCCCTGGCCGTGCTGCTGATCTTCGGTGCGCATCTGATCAGCTTGCTGACCGGCCACCCCTTCGGCCGGAACGTCAATTAGGCCAGCAGGTCCCGCCACTGGATGACTTCGACCTCGGCCTCGTCGCTGTCGAAGGCCTGCGGTTTCTGCACGCCCCAGATCGGGCGCGGCCAGGCCGGGTCGTCGGTGAAGCGGCCGATGACATGCACATGCAACTGCGGCGTCACATTGCCCAAGGCCGCCACGTTCAACTTGTCGGGCTTCAGGGCCTGTCTGATCGCGCGGCTGGCCCGGGCGATCTCGCCCAGCAGCAGACCCTGGTCGGCGGTGGAGAGGTCGATGATCTCCCGCTTTTCCACCCGGCGCGGGACCAGGATCAGCCAGGGATAAGCCCGGTCGTTCATCCTGAGCACCCGGCAGAGCGGCCAGTCCGTCAGGAACAGGCAATCAGTGTCCAACTGCGCATCGAGCTCGAAATCGGTGGCCATGCATTCCCCCCGTGCATCCGCCGGGACTGTGTCCCAAGTTATATTCCCTCGGGCCTTGTCGCAATGCTACCAATGCGCGGCGTTGGGGACCGGGACTCCGAGGCAAGGTTAGCGGATGATCGGCCGGTTCCGCCACAATTTCGAGCCATTCCACCTCATGATGCTGCGTCCAGTGAGTGCCCGATGATCCAGATTCTGGCCAGCGTCTTCTCCCTGCTGCTGGGGGCCGCCATCCTGGTCGTCGGCAATGCGCTGCTCGGCATCGTGCTGCCGGTCCGCATGGGCCTCGAGCATGTGCCGGAATTCCAGTCCGGCCTGGTCATGTCGGCCTATTACCTCGGCTTTGTCCTGGGCAGCGCCCGGATCCAGTCGCTGATCCGCCGCGCCGGCCATATCCGCGCCTTTGCCGCACTGGCCGCCATCATGACCGCCGCGGCCATGGTGCACGCGCTGATCTTCGATATCTGGGTCTGGGCCGGGATGCGCATCGTCGCCGGTTTCTGCCTCGCCGGCCTCTATGCGATCATCGAAAGCTGGCTCAACGTGAAGAGCAGCAACGAAAACCGCGGCCAGATTCTCTCGATCTATGTGGTGACGATCTATACTGCTTCGTTCGGCGGCCAGTTCCTGGTCAATATCGGGACGGTGCAGGGCACCGAGCTCTATTGCATCGTCGGCCTCGCGGTGGCGCTCTCCCTGGTGCCGGTGGTGCTGACAAGGGTCCCCGGTCCGGAGATCGACAAGATCAAGCCGATGAGCCTGCTGGCGCTCTATCGCGCCTCGCCTTTGGGTGCCGTCGTCACCTGCGGCGCGGGCCTGCTCTCGGGCGCCTTCTATGCCCTGGGCGCGATCTACGCCAACGCGATCGGCCTTTCGGTGTTCGAGGTCTCGCTGTTCATGGGCGCGCCGATCTTCGGCGGCCTGGCGCTGCAATACCCGATCGGCTGGCTTTCGGACCGTTACGACCGGCGCACGGTGCTGCTGGGCGTGCTGGCGGGAACCCTGATCTCCAGCGTCACCGTCATCCTGATCGCAATGAAGCAGGGGCCTTTCGCCGGCACCCTCACTGCGGTTTTCGTCTTCGGCGGCTGTCTGGCCGCGATCTATCCGATCGCGGTCTCGCAGATCTACGACTATATCGATCGCTCCGAAATGGTCGGCGCCTCCGGCGGCCTGCTGCTGATCTGGTCGATCGGCGCCGTCGCCGGGCCGCTGATCGCCTCGGCGCTGATGGGTCCGTTCGGGCCGGCGGCCTTCTTCTTCTACCTGACGGCGGTGGCGCTGCTGCTGCTCATCTTCACCCGCTACCGCATGGTGCGCCGCGTGGCCCGGCCCGCCGGCGAGCAGACCGGCTTCGTGGCGATGCAGACCACCTCTGCAATAGCGGGCGCCCTCGACCCGCGCACCGACCCGCTGCCGGAATTCCACTACGAAGACATCGACCCCGGCGATCGGTAGCGGCGCCTAACGCTGCTTGGTCTGCCAGTCCTTGGCCTGATAGACCGGCGCATTCGACGGCGCCAGTGCCGGCTTGCCGAGAATCATGTCCGAGCATTTCTCGCCCATCATGATGGTCGGCGCATTGAGGTTGCCGCTGACCACCGACGGCATGATCGAGGCATCGACCACGCGGAGCGCGTCGAGCCCATGCACCCGCGCCTCAGGGTCCACCACCGCCATCGCATCGGTGCCCATCTTGCAGGAGCAGGACGGGTGATAGGCGCTGTCGGCCCGTGCCCGCACGAAAGCGTCGATCTCTTCGTCCGACTGGGCGTGCTCGCCGGGCTGGATCTCCGGACCGCGATAGGGATCGAAGGCCTTCTGGGCGAAGATTTCGCGCGTGAGCTTCACCGCGTCGCGGAACTCGCGGCGGTCGCGCTCGGTCTGCAGATAGAAGGGCTGGATCCGCGGATGCTCGGTCGGATCGGCACTCTTGAGCTTGATCCAGCCGCGCGCCTCCTGGCGCATGTTGCCGATATGCACCTGATAAGCATGGCTGGTGCCGTTCTTGCGACCGTGGTCGTTGACCGTCGAGGGCAGGAAATGGAACTGCAGGTTCGGGTGCTCGATCCCGGCTTCCGAGCGGATGAAGCCGCCGGCCTCGAGATGCGAGGTGGCGCAGATCCCTTGCTTGGTCAGGAACCACTGGATGCCAGCCGCGATCATCGGCGCCGGCTTGGTATAGGTGTAGAGCGTGATCGGCTGCTTGCATTGCTGCTGCACATACATCTCCAGATGCTCCTGGAGATTCTGCCCGACGCCCGGCAGGTCGTGCTGAACTGGCACGCCGACCTCGCGCAGATGATCGGCCGGCCCCACGCCGGAGAGCATCAAGAGCTGCGGTGAATTGATCGCGCCGCCGGAGAGAATGACCTCGCGTTCGGCCCGATACCGCTTCACCTGGCCGTTCTGCTTGAACTCGACGCCGACCGCGCGCTTGCCCTCGAACAGCACCCGGCTGGTCAAGGCGCCGGTTTCGACCGTGACATTGGCGCGCTTCTCGGCGCTGCGCAGATAGGCTTGCGCGGCGGACCAGCGACGCCCGTTATGGGTCGTCATGTCCATCTTGCCGGCGCCTTCCTGCTGATAGCCGTTCATATCCTCGGTCAGCGGATAGCCGGCCTGCTGCATCGCCTCGATGAAGGCGTCGTAGAGCGGGTTGGGCGTATTGCCGGTATGGGTCCAGAGCGGGCCTTCGGTGCCGTGGTAGGCGTCGTTGCGGCTCTCGGAATGCTCGGCGCGTTTGAAGTAGGGCAGGATCTCCTGGTAGGACCAGCCTGGGCAGTTCTCCTTGAAGGCCCAGCGGTCGTAGTCCAGCGCGTGGCCGCGGATATAGACCATGGCATTGAGGCTCGACGAGCCGCCCAGCACGCGGCCGCGCGGCCAGTACATGACGCGGTTGTTCATGTAGGGCTGCGGCTCGGTCTCGTAGTACCAGTTGTAGCGGTCGTGGCAGAGGTTATACATCAGCGCCGCCGGCATATGGATCTGCCAGTTCCACCAATGATCCTTCGGTCCCGCTTCCAGCACGCAGACTTTGAGCGCCGGATCCTCGCTCAGGCGATGGGTCAGCACGCAGCCGGCCGAGCCGGCGCCGACGATGACATAGTCGAATATGCGATCGAACTTCATAGCGGGGCGAATTTCATTTCAGCTTGGTATCCAAACGGGCATTGAGATAGTCGAGCACCAGGCGGCGGGCGCGGGCGGAATCCGGTCCGTCCTGGGCGAGCGCCGCGCGCAGCCAGAGCCCGTCGATCAGCGCCTCGGTGACGCGGGCGATCTCCTGGGCATCCTTGCGGCCCAGACCCTTCAAGGCATGAACCAGGTTGTCGCGCAGGCGCGAAATGATGACATGCTGGATCCGGGCGAGCCGGGGGCTGGTCGGCACCTGGGCCCAGAAGGCGAGCCAGGCGGAAACGCCCTCCGGCGTGAAGATCTCGGTGCCGAGATTGCCGTCCAGCACGGCCAGCAGCCGCTCGGTCGGCGTCCGGGCCGCGTTCAGCCGCTGCACCACGCAAAGCCGCAGCTTGGTGCCCAGCGCGCGCAGCGTGGATTCCAGCAGCTCGGCCTTGTCCTCGAAATAATGGTGGACGATCCCGGTCGAGACCCCGGCCTTGGCCGAGATCCGGCTGAGGCTGGATTCCGCGAAGCCGACCTCGTGGATCGAGGCGATGGTCGCCTCGATCAGCTGCCGGCGCCGGATCTCCTCCATCCCCAGTTTCGGCATTGGCCTCGCCCACTCTGTTCCAAGCCGGGCATACTGCGGGTCTTATATTGGACGATCAATCAAAAAAGGGCTGGGCAAATGCCGCGGATGCGTCATAAGATGGCGTAGATGTGAAACTCGCGGCATCAACGCGACGTATAAGATCGATCGACAAGCCCCGGCGCCGGCAGGGCAAAAACAAGAAGATGCCGGACTGAGCCGAGGCGACATGGGACGCTGGTTCAACATGGGAGAGCAATCCAATGAAGTTGCGTAATCTTCTGGCCGCCACCGCGGCCGTCACGGCGCTGACCGCCTCGGCCGCCTTCGCCGCCGAGCCGGAAGCCTGCAAGGCCCCGCATTTCGCCGATGTGGGCTGGACCGACAACACCGCGCAGAATGGTCTCTTCAACACGGTGCTGAAGGGCCTCGGCTACAAGTCAAAGATCGACAATCTGGCGCTGCCGTTGATTCTGGAGGCCCTGAAGGCCAAGCAGTTGGACTTCTTCCTCGACAACTGGATGCCGTCCAACGCCGCGAACGTGCAGCCCTATCTCGACGAGAAGTCCATCGACTCGCTGGAGCCAAACCTGACCGGTGCCGGCTATGGTCCGGTGGTGCCGGACTATGTCGCCGCCGCCGGCGTGAAGGACATCAAGGACCTCGGCGCCAACAAGGACAAGTTCGACGGCAAGTTCTACGGCATCGAGCCCGGCAACGACGGCAACAAGATCATCCAGGCGAAGATCGACGACGCCAATTCCGGCATGGCCGGCTTCGAGCTCGTCGAATCCTCGGAGCAGGGCATGCTGGCCCAGGCCCAGAAGGCCATGGAGAAGCAGGAATGGGTCGCCTTCCTCGGTTGGGCGCCGCATCCGGTCATGGGCCAGATGAAGCTCGTCTACCTGACCGGCTTCGAGAAGGACGGCTTTGGCGATGCGAAGATCAACGCGCTGACCCGCCCGGGCTACGTCACCGACTGCCCGAACATGGGCAAGCTGCTCACCAACCTGAAGTTCGATCTCGCCATGGAATCCGCTGTCATGGATGAGATCGGCAAGGGCACGGACGGCGATACCGCCGCCACCAACTGGCTCAAGGCGAACCCGGGCGTCCTCGACACCTGGCTGGCCGGCGTCACCACCGTGGATGGTGGCGATGGCGCTGCGGCGGTGAAGAAGTCGCTGGGTCTCTAACCGACCGGAGTTTCACCAAGCTGCAACGATTGCTAGGCGGCCTCAGCTTAATCTCTTAAGCTGAGGCCGTTCCTTTATCCAGCCCGAGGGGAATCGCGGCCGGGAAGGACGCGGGGGCGCAATGGAACAGATCGCGGCGATCATCACGGGCAACAAGATTCCGGTCGGAATCTGGGCCAAAGCCATCATCGACTGGATCAAGCTGCATCTTGGTTGGCTCTTCGATTTCTTTTCGAAGGGTGCCAGCAGCTTCATGGATTCGGTGGCGGAAATCCTGAACACGGTTCCACCGATCATCTTCATCCTGGTCGTCGCCGCGCTTGCGCTGTGGCGACACCGTGACTGGAAGATTCCGGCCTTTGTCACACTGGGCTTCCTGTTCATCTGGAACATCAGCCTCTGGGATGAAATGATCAACACGCTGGTGTTGGTCTTCTTCTCGACTGTAGTCAGCCTCCTCGTGGGCATCCCTCTCGGCATCATCTCCGCGCGCCGGAAATGGCTCTGGAACAGCGTTTCACCGGTCCTCGATCTCCTGCAGACCCTGCCGACCTTCGTCTACCTGGTTCCTGCCTTCGCGCTGTTCGGCCTGGGGATGGTGCCGGCCGTGGTCGCGACCTTTCTGTTCGCCGTCGCGGCGCCCGCGCGCCTGACCTATCTCGGAATCAGCCAGGTCCCAACCGCGCTGGTCGAGGCCGGTGAGTCCTTCGGGTGCACCCGAGGGCAGCTTCTGTTCAAGGTAACCCTTCCGGCTGCACTGCCGAGCATCATGGCCGGCGTGACGCAGTGCATCATGCTGTCGCTCTCCATGGTCGTGATCGCCGCTTATGTCGGCGCACCGGGGCTCGGTGTCCCGGTGGTCAAGGCACTCGCCTCAGTCAATGTCGCGCTCGGCTTCGAATCCGGCCTGGCGATCGTGGTCCTCGCGATCATCCTCGACCGCATCCTCAAACAGCCGACGCGCCGCAGGCGCGTGAAGAAAGCCTGAGGCCGTCATGACCGCACAAACCGCCGTCCGCTTCGAGAATGTCGATGTGATCTTCGGCCAGCGGCAGGCCGAGGCGATCTCCCTGCTGGACAAGGGCGAGGGCCGCGACAGCATCCTCGACCGGACCGGATGCCTGGTCGGCGTCCACGACGCCTCGGTCTTCGTCGATCGCGGCGAGATCCTGGTGCTGATGGGCCTGTCCGGCTCCGGCAAGTCCTCGCTGCTCCGCTGCGTCAACGGTCTCAACAAGGTGACCCGCGGCAAGGTCATCGTGAACGACGGCAAGCGCGAGGTCGATGTCGCGAGCTGCGACGCCGAGACCCTGCGCCAGGTCCGGCGCAACAACATCTCGATGGTGTTCCAGCAGTTCGGCCTGATGCCCTGGCTGACCGTGCATGAAAATGTCGGCTTCGGCCTCGACGTGCGCGGCATGAGCAAGGCCGACCGCGACAAGGTGGTCGACGAGAAGATCGCCCTGGTGCGGCTGGACAAGTTCGCCGACAAGTTCCCGCACGAGCTCTCCGGCGGCATGCAGCAGCGCGTCGGCCTGGCGCGCGCCTTCGCGACCGAGGCGGATATCCTGCTGATGGACGAGCCGTTCTCGGCCCTGGACCCGCTGATCCGCGAGCATCTCCAGGACGAGCTGATGGAGCTGCAGCGCCGGCTGCACAAGACCATCGTCTTCGTCAGCCACGATCTCGACGAGGCGCTGAAGATCGGCAGCCGGATCGCCATCATGGAGGCCGGGCGCGTGGTCCAGTTCGGCCGGCCGGAGGAGATCATCCTAAATCCCGTGAACGACTATGTCCGCCAGTTCGTCGCCTCGATGAATCCGCTGACCGTCCTCAAGGGCGGCACCCTGATGCGGCGGGCCAGCGACCTCGCGCGCGAGCAGGGCTCCTCGATGATCCAGCTCGACCGGGCCGGCAAGTGCCGCTGCCGCCTCGACCCCCAGGGCAAGCCGATCGATCTCATCGTCAACGGCAAGCCGGGGCAATTCCTGTCCTATGCGACCGACCTGGCGCTCGACCGGCTCGGCGACAACGTCATGGTCTGCGGCACGCCGATGACGCCCATGCGCGCGGCGGTGATGGTGCGCCAGCAGACCAAGCGCCCGCTGGTCCTGCTCGGCGACAGCGGCGAGCTGATCGGCGTGGTCGGCGAGCACGAGCTCTATCGCGGCATGCTGCGCCAGACCGAATACGCCCGCGTCAACCAGCCCGACCCGGCGACTGTCGAGACGCCGTGACCTTCCACCCATGATCGAAGCCATTCTCTTCGACAAGGACGGGACGCTGTTCGATTTCTATCGGACCTGGGGCGCCGTCACCGAGGAAGCCGCCTTGCTCGCGGCCGAGGGCAATGCCGCGCGCGCCGCGGAGATCATGCTGAAATCGGGCAAGGACGCCGCGACCGGCCGCTACCTGCCGGGCTCGGTGATTGCCTCGGGCAGCAACCGCGAGATCGTGGCGCTCTGGGCCGAGCTGCTCGGCCGCACCGACGTGGACAGCCTCTACGGCTCGGTCTCCGCGCATTTCCTCAAGCGCCAGACCGAGGTCATGCACCCGGTGGTCGACTTCAACAGCTTCTTCGCCCGGCTGCGCGACCGCGGCTATCGCCTCGGCATCGCCACCATGGACAGCGAGCTCGCGGCACACCAGGCGATGGACAAGTTCGGCGTCAAGCAGGCGCTGGATTTCATTTGCGGCTTCGACACCGGCCACGGCACCAAGCCCGGCGGCGGCATGGTCGAGGCCTTCGCGAGGCTGATGCAGCTGCCGGCCTCCGCCATTGCCGTGGTCGGCGACAGCCCGCATGACATGCACATGGCCCGTGCCGGAAAAGCGGGCCGCGCGATCGGCGTGCTGACCGGTGTCAGCTCCAAGGATGCGCTGTTGGATGCGGGCGCGCATGTCGTGCTGGAAAGCATCGCGGATCTCGAAGCGGCGCTGTAACCTTCACGCCGCCTGCCGGTTGCTCCGCAGCCAGGCCCGCATCGCCGCGATCCCCTCCGGCACGTAACTCCGACCGAAGCCGATCCGGAACCGGTCGGTCGGCGTCGGCGTCAGCGCCGACTGGTAGATGCTGGACGGCAGCAGCACCACGCCGATCTCTTCGGCGAGGCGCTTGCAGAAGCTCTCGACCCCATCCTTGCCCTTGTAGCGCGGAAAGCCGATGCAGCCGCCATCCGGCACCTGCCAGTCGAACAGCTCACCGAACTCGGCGAAGAAGGCATTCACGTCGCCGAGGTTGCGCTCGATCAGCGCCAGATTGCGCGCCACGATCCGCGCGCGTGCCTTCAGCGCAATGACGGCGAGATGCTCGCTCGGGCCGGCGTTGCAGATCGAGAGGTAGTGCTTGATCCGCTCCATGCGGGAGAGCAGGGCGCGGTCACGACAGGCGATCCAGCCGACCCGCAGTCCCGGCAGGCCATAGGCCTTGGACATGACATTGAGCGAGATCCCTCGCTCATAGACATCGGCGGCCTGCGGCAATTGCAATTCCGGGCGCCGCTCCAGCCCGCGATAGACCTCGTCCGAGAAGAGGGTGATGCCGCGCTCCCGGCACAGCGTCACCACCGCGTCGAAGCTCGCGCGGTCGATCACCTTGCCGGTGGGATTGTGCGGGAAGTTGATCAGGACCAGCTTGGTATAGGGCTTGAGGGCGACATGCAATTCATCGACGTCGAGCGCCCAGTTCTCGCGCTCGCGCAGCGCCACGCCTGTGGTAGCGCAGATCGACAGCGGAAGGGTCTCGCTGGACTGGTAATTGGGTGTCACGATGACTGCGTGGGAATCCTTGTCGAGCAGGGCATGCATCGCGCAGAAGATGCCTTCTTCGGCGCCGGCGAAGGCCAGCACGTCCTCCGGCTGAAGGCCGGCATAGGTACCGGCGATAGCCGAACGCAGCGGCGGCGTGCCCATGGTTTCAATATAGCCTAGCCGCAACGCGTCGAACGCCGCGCGATCCTCGGGCGTTGCCAAAGCCAGCAGCTCGGCCACCGACATCGATTCCATGTCCGACGCGGTCATGTGGTAGCGCGCCGAGAACTCCCACTTCGCCAGATAGGTCTCGAGCTTGAAGTCGGGCAGCATGGTCATTTGCGTTTCCTCGTCTTTGCCTGAGGCCCCGGCGTGCGTGCTTGCCGCAGCAGGAGATAGACCGTGGTGCGGGAGAGATCTAGCGCCGCGGCGATGTGATCGACCGCGCGCCGGGTCTGGAAGGCGCCGCTCTCATCCAGGAATCCGACCAGCGCGATGCGGCCGGCCTGGTCCAGCGATGCCATGTTGAGATTGTGCCGCTTTAAATAGCCGGCGATCTGCAGGTTGATCTGCTCGCGGATGTCCTGGCGGAACATCCAGTCCGGCCGGCTCTCGCTGCTGGCGCCGAAGCTCTGCAGCAGCCTGGCGGCGGCGTCGAACTGCGAGACGTCGAGGTTGATGCAGAGCAGGAAACGTGCAATCCCGACCCGGTCGCGCAGGATGGCGCTGATCGATTTCAGCCGCGCGCCTTTCGGGCTCGCCTTCTCATAAGGACCGGCCACGTTCTCTTCCACGAGTTCCGGATCGATGTCATCGAGATCGGACGGCTCGCCCGGCTTGCGTCCCGAAGAGGGATTCCAGATCTTGGCGATCTTCCCGGTCGCCAGATCGTGCAGCACCAGCTCGGCATGGGGATGCAGCAGCCGGACAATGGTCTCTGCGATCGCATCGACCACCGGGCCCGGCGGCATCACGGAGCCGGGGAGCTCGATCAGGTTGGTCATCTTCATCCGTACAGTTTGTACGTTCCGGACGATTTGTCAACACCGGCCGTCGATTGCCAAACTATTGGGAAGAATGCATCTTTCAGCGCGTATGGCAGGCAGGTGACCCCGTGAAGCTTCGAATCCTCGCGCTTGTTTTCTTCAGTCTGCTCGTCACGCCGGCGGCGCTCGCCCAGCAGGCGAAGTTCAACCCGACCCAATGCGAGGGCCGGACCGCGCAGGACTGCAACGACCTGATGGGCTCGTTCAATCTGCCGCCGGAGGAGCGCTCGAAGGTGCTGTTGACCCGCGCGACCGCCTTGCTGCAGCAGCACGATCTCGCCGGCTCGATCGCCGAGTATCGCGAGATGACGGTGATCGACCCGCACAGCCTGATCGCCTACAGCACCCTCGGTTTCCTGGAAAGCATCGGCGAGCAGTGGAAGGAAGCGGCCCTCGACCTCAAGCGCGCCACCGAGATCGCGCCGGACCAGGATCGTCTCTATGCCATGCTGGCGGTTGCGCAGGCCAAGAGCGGCGATTGCGGTAGCGCGAAGGCGTCGATCGCCGAGGCGCGGGCGAAGACCAAGGATGCGGCGACGCTGCAATCGGCCGAGGAGGCCTTGGCGGCAACCTGCCGCTAGCTACATCCGTTCCGGCGTCGCGATTCCCAGCAGCTCGAGGCAGAGCTCCAGCTCCTTCAGCACCAGTTCGGCGATCGCCAGACGAGAGCGCCGGATCCCGGTGTCGGTCTCGCTGAGGATGTGGAAATTGGCGTAATAGGCGCTGAAGGTCTGCGCCAGGGTGAAGGCGAAGTCGGCGATCTTGTTCGGTGCGAGGTCGGCATAGGCCGCCTCGATCGCGTCGGGCAGCTGCCCCAGCTGCAGCAGCAGGTCGCGCTCGCCCGGTTCCGGCGGCAGGATGGTGCCCGGGGCGTCGTTCTGCTCCCGTGCCTTGCGGAGCAGGGATTTCACCCGGACCGCGGCATAGAGCAAGTAGGGACCGGTCTTGCCCTCGAAGCTCGAGAAGCGGTCGAGGTCGAAGACATAGTTGGCGATCGGGTTGTTGGAAAGATCGGCGAACTTGAGCGCCGCGACGCCGACCTTATGCGCGATGTCGATCTTCTCGGCCGGGTCATAGCCTTCGCCGAGCTTGTGCTCGGTGATCTTCTTGGTCGCCTCGTCGGTCACCATCTGGAAGAGATCGTCGAGCCGCATGACGCCGCCGGCCCGGGTCTTGAAGGGTTTCCCATCCGTGCCGTTCATGGTGCCGTAGCCCAAGTGCACCAGCTCGCCCTTGCCGTTGATCCTGGCCTTCCTGGCGGCGCGGAACACCTGCACGAAATGCAGGCTCTGGCGGTGATCGACCACGTAGATGCTCAAGTCCGGGTCCTGGCAGTTCACCCGGTCGACGATGGTGGCAAGATCGGTGGTCGCATACATGAAGGCGCCATCCGACTTCACCAGGATCACCGGCGGGATCTCGGCCTTGTCCTCCGGTTCGGCGACGCGGACGATCTCGGCGCCTTTGCTCTCCTCGACCAGGCCCTTTTGCTTCATGTCGGCGATCATCGGCGCGATCAGGTCGTGGACGATGGCCTCGCCCTTCCAGAGATCGAAATAGACACCGAGATTGCCGTAGTCCCGGCGCAGCGCGACCACGGAGATATCAAAGAAATGCTGCCAGAGCGCGCGATAGCCGGGCCGGCCGTCCTGCAGCTCGGCCGTCGCCTGGCGCGAGATCTCCATCCGCTCCGGGTTCTCTTTGCTGTCCTTGGAGGCCTTCGGATACATCTCCTCGAGCTCGGCCAGGCTGACCGGGCTCTCCTTCGGATAGGGCCCGCTGAAGCTCTTGTCGAAATAGGGGAGGTCGGGCCTTCTCAGCTCCAGCTCGGAGATGATCATCCCCATCTGCAGGCCCCAGTCGCCCAGATGCACGTCGCCGATGGTCCGGTCGCCGGCGAACTTGTAGATCCGCCGCAGCGAGTCACCGATGATGCCGGCCCGCAGATGCCCGACATGCATCGGCTTGGCGATATTGGCGCCGCCGTAATCCAGCACCACGGTCCGTGGCTTGGCCCGCGGCGGGACGCCCAGCCGCGTGTCCCGCAGGATGCGGTTCATCTGCTGGCCGAGATAGGCGTCGGTCATGTTGAGATTGACGAAGCCGGGACCGGCAAGGCTGACTTCGCGGAAGATCGGCTCGGCCTTCAGCCGTTCGGCGATCTTCTCGGCGAGGGCCCGCGGATTCTGCTTCGCGGCCTTCGCGGCCGCCAGCGCGCCGTTGCACTGATACTGCGCGAGATCCGGCCGGTTGGAGACGATGACCTTGCCGAAAGCGGCATCGAGGCCCTCCGCGGCAAAGGCGCGGCCGACAGTCTCGGAAAGCAGGGCGGAGAGCGAAGACATGATGGATCTCAGAAAACTCCCTCTCCCGTAGGGAGAGGGTTGGGGTGAGGGTCTTGCCGCAGGTTAGGTCTGTCCAGACTTTAGAACGCGGCTTCTTCCGAAGTGCCGCGATCGCGTCGGCGGCTGCGCTTGGGCGCCGCCGCGGACATGTCGCCGCCGGCGAGCAGGGCCGCGGCGCCTTCGGTGACCGGGCCGAGGCGCGCGACGATCTCGGCGGCGCTCGGCTTGGCGCCCGGCTGGTGGCCGTCGAGCGCGTGGCGGATCGACTGCAGATGCTCGGGCGAGGTGCCGCAGCAGCCGCCGACGATGCGGGCGCCGGCATCGCGCACGATCCGCGCGTAGTCGGCCATCAGCTCCGGCGTGCCGTTATACTTGATCTTGCCTTCCTCGTAGAACGGGATGCCGCAGTTGCCCTTGGCGACGATGATGTCGTCCGGGCCGGCCGCTTCCGACAGCTTCACGATGGTGGCCACCAGATCCGCGGCGCCCACCCCGCAATTGGCGCCGAAGGCGACCGGCTTCGGGTCCAGCGTATGGATGAAGGCGACGAAGTCGGCCGGCGAGATCCCCATCATGGTCTTGCCGTTGGTGTCGAAGCTCATGGTGGTGACGATCGGCAGGCCGGTCGTGGCCGCACCTTTCACCGCGGCCGCGACTTCCTCCTTCGAGGACATGGTCTCGATCCAGAGCACATCGACGCCGCCCTCGGCCAGGGCCTTGGCCTGTTCGGCGAAGGCGGCGACGGCTTCGGCTTCGGTCAAGGTGCCCATCGGCTCGAACAGATCGCCGGTCGGGCCGATCGAGCCCGCGACAACGACCTCGCGGCCCGAATTGTCGGCGACCTTGCGGCCGATTTCGGCGGCACGCTTGTTGATTTCGTGGACCCGGTCCTGGGCCTGATGCAGCTTCAGCCGGTTCCGGGTCCCGCCGAAGCTGTTGGTCAGAAACAGGTCGGCGCCGGAATCGACGAAGCTCTGGTGCAGGGCCTCGATCCGCTCGGGGTGTTCGAAATTCCACAGCTCCGGCGAGTCGCCGGTCATCAGCCCCATGCCGAACAGATTCGTCCCGGTGGCCCCGTCGGCCATCAGGAAGGGTCGTTCGTTGAGGAGCTTCAAGAAGCGGTTCGCCATTGCCGGTCCTGCTCGCCTTATTTTGCCAAAGCCGCAAGTTAGGCGCTTCGCACCTGCGGGGCAAGGCGCCAATTGGCACGGCTCCATTGCGAAAAAGGTAACACTTTCAGGCACATTGCGCTATTTCTGGAGGGGTGAGCGGGGTTGCCCGCGCCGGCAGGTTCGAAATAGAGTTGCAGGCTGGCCCGGTACAATCGGGCCTTCGGCGTGGTGTGCATCGCGTGGGTTGGGGATGCTTGCCTCGGGAAGCAGTGCAAATCGGGATGATGCGGTGTTTGAGGCGCTGATCACGGCGGCGGCGGACGGCATCATTCTGGTCGATGCCGAGGGCCATATTCGAATATTCAACCCCGCCTGCGCGCGCCTGTTCGGCTACCGGCCGGAAGAGGTGACCGGCAAGGACGTGTCGATCCTGATCCCATCGCCCTACCGCGACGCGCAGAACGGCCGCCGGCTGGCCAGCCGCGAAACGCTCGGGCGGCGCAAGGACGGCTCGACCTTTCCGATCTATCTCTCGGTCGGCCAGGGCAAGGCCGAAGGCGCCGAGGTCTCGGTCTGCATCGTCCACGACCTCACCGAGCGCGGGGCCGCACCGCTGATGGACGTCTCGCGCTTGAGCGCCATGGCCCAGATGGGCTCGTCGATGGCGCATGAGATCAACCAGCCGCTGGCCGCGGTCATGAACTACGTGAAAGCCGCACAGCGGACCCTGGAGACCTGCCACGATGCGCGCGCCGCGAAGGCGGGCGAGCTGCTGGCCAAGGCCGGCGAGCAGATCGTGCGGGCCGGCGCGATCATCCGCAACCGCCGGGATTTCATCGCCCGGGGCCAGCCCAGCCGCCGCGAAGAGGCCCTCTACAAGATCATCGAGAAGGCGGTCGCGCGCGCCCTGACCGGGCCCGGCGCCGGAACCGCCAAGGTGACCCTGACCCTGGACCGGAAATTGCCGCCGGTCCTGGTCGACAAGATGCAGATCCAGCAGGTGATCATCCATCTGATCCGCAATGCGCTGGAAGCGATGCAGTCGATGCCGGAGCCGCGCCTCAGCATCGAATGCAGCAGCCCCCAAGCCGGTTTTGCCGAGGTGACGATCTCGGACAGCGGACCGGGATTGTCCGAGGCGGAGATCGGCCGTCTGTTTCAGCCCTTCGTGACCACCAAGGAGCGGGGCATGGGGCTGGGTTTGACGATTTCCAAGTCGATCATTAATGCGCATGGTGGCAGGCTTTGGGCGACACCCAACCCGGGCGCCGGCGTTTCCTTCCATTTCCAGTTGCCCTTGATCGAGAAGACGGAACAGTAGATGGCCGACGAGATTGTATTCGTCGTCGATGATGACGGCGCTGCCCGCGACTCCCTCTGCGCGCTGCTGGAATCCGCCGGCCTCGCCGCCCAGGCGCATGAATCCGCGCGCGCCTTTCTCGATGCCTATCGGCCCGGGCGGCCCGGCTGCCTGATCGCCGACATCCGCATGCCGGACATGGACGGGCTGGAGCTGCAGGAGGAGCTGAACCGCCGCAACGCGGGCTTGCCGGTGATCGTGGTGACCGGCCATGCCGACGTGCCGCTCGCCGTGCGGGCGATGAAGGCGGGCGCGGTCGATCTGATCGAGAAGCCCTACGATGACGAGCTGCTGCTGGCCAGCGTGAAGCGCGCGCTGGCGAAGGCGCATGGCGCGCGCGAGCAGGCCGCGCTCACGGAAGCCGCCAAGGCGCGGATCGCCAGCCTCTCGGCGCGCGAACGTCAGGTGCTGGAGCTGCTGGTCGCCGGCCAGCCGAACAAGATCATCGCCTTCGAGCTCGACATCTCGCCCCGCACCGTGGAGATCCACCGGGCGCATGTGATGGAGAAGATGGAGGCGAAGAGCCTTTCCGACCTGGTGCGGACCGCCATCGCGGCCGGCATCTCGGGCGGCCCCAAGAAAGGCGATCCGGCCCGCTAGGGGTATTTCCGTATTTCTTGCGGCCCCCGGATACCCCAGTTTCAAGGGGTGGCGCCCCGGCTTTCGGAGACTTCCTTGGCTGCAGCGGATCGGGATACGGTCTACATCGTCGATGACGATGCCGGCGTCCGCGAATCCGCGCGGGCCCTGCTCGAGACCTATGATCTCGCGGTGGAGGAATTCGCCTCGGCGCGGGCTTTCCTCGACGGCTTCAAGGCGGGCGGCAGGGCCTGCCTGCTGCTCGACCTCAACATGCCGGAGATCAGCGGGCTGGAGCTGTTGGAGCAGCTCCGCCGGCGCCGGATCGGCCTGCCGGTCATCATCGTCAGCGCCCAGGGCGGCAAGGAGATCCAGGAACGGGCCCGGCGGGCCGGCGCCTTCGCCTTCCTCGAGAAGCCGGTCGACGAGGCGCTGATTGCCGCGGTCGATCGCGCGCTGAAGGCCGCCTGAATAGGTAATACCCCTTACGGGACTTTCCTCAATATTCTCGGAGATCGTTCCGGGGGATGCTTCGAGCATCTTCAAGGATCGCTCGGGGTACGACCGATGACCGCCATGCTGCAGATAGTGCCCGTTGCCGCAGAGACATTGTCCACCCGCGCCCGTGCGCCCTGGCCGGTTCTGGAAGGCGGCAGAAGCGAAGCCGCCGACCCGATCGCCGCGGTTCTGCAGGGCATCGGCAAGGTCGTCAAGTTCAACCGCAACGCCCAGGTCTTCAACGAAGGCGATCCCGCCCGGCACGTCTACAAGGTGATCAGCGGCGCGGTCCGGACCTGCCGCGTGCTGATGGACGGCCGCCGCCAGATCGCCGACTTCTATCTCCCCGGCGATTTCTTCGGCCTGGACTGGCAAAGCGAGCACGGTTTCACCGCGGAGGCCATCGCCGACGCGGTCGTGGTCTCCTATCCGCGCGCGCAGCTTGAAGCGGCGGCCGAGAGCGAGCCAGCCTTGCAGAAGCTGCTGATGAACCTGCTCGCCAAGGGCCTTTCGGCCACCCAGAATCACGTCGTCATGCTGGGCCGGCAGACCGCGCAGGAGCGGCTCGCCTGGTTCCTGCTGAGAATCATGCAGCGCTCGGATGACAACCCGAATCTCGACCTGCCGATGAGCCGGCTCGACATCGCCGACTATCTCGGCCTCACCATCGAGACCGTGTCCCGCGGCATCAGCCAGTTCAAGCGCAACCAGCTGATCGCCGTGTCCGGCGCGCATCAGGTGGTGCTGAAGGACGTCGAGGCGCTGGAATCCCTCGCCAGCGGCGAAGGCGAACTCTAGCTGGTCCTGCGCCGCCGCAGCGCCATATTCACCACCGCCACGCCGACCAGCGCCAGCACGCCGCCGGCAATCCCGAGCAGCGCCGGAATCTCATCCAGCCAGAGAAAGCCCATCAAGGTCGCGGTGGGCGGAATGCAATAGAGGAAGTTCGCCGCCCGCGCCGCCGGGAAGCGCGACACCGTCACCGACCAGCCGCAATAAGCGACGAAGCTCGGCACCGTGCCGAGATAGAGCGCCGCGAACCGCGCCTCGCCGTCGGCCGCGGCGAATTGCCGGAACGCGCCCGGCAGACCGGGGGTCAGGAACAGGGCGGCGAAGATCATCGACCAGCAGGCGACGGTAAGGCCGTTATGCCGCTTGAACAGCGGCTTCTGGATCACCGCATCGACCGAGGTGCAGAGCGCCGCGGCGAGGATGAACAACACGCCGGCATCGAACTTGAAGGACTCGCTGTCGCTCAAAGCGACCAGCGTCACGCCGGTGAAGGAGAGCGCGGTGCCGAGCCAGGCGACGGTGCCGAACCGCTCGCCCAGCAGCAGCATCGCCCAGATCGCGGTCAGGATCGGGCTCACGTTGACGATGAAGCTCGCGGCGCCGCTAGAGACCGTCTGCTCCCCGATGTTGAGTGCCACCGTGTAGACCGAGACGCAAACCAGGCCGCGCAGCGCCAACCGCAAGAATTCACGCCAGGTCGGCAGCGCCGGGCGCATGATCGCCAGCAGCAGCGCACAGGGCAGGGCGGCGATGGCGAAGCGCAGCGAACCCAGCTCCAGCGGCCCGAAGGCGGTCAGCCCCGCCCGGATCGCCGGGAAGGCCGAGGCCCAGCCGACCACGGTGACCGCCAAGGCGAGGATGGGGATCCAGTCGAACTTGCGCGGCAATGGCAGGGCTTCCGTACCCAGGGACATCGTGAACTCCATCTATGTGCCTGGAAATTTGCGGAAAAGTGAGCTGCTTGACAATCGACAGGATCAATGTCGAGCTGTGACTATGAATCACATCACCGGCTTCTCCCACCGCGCGCCGCTGCTACCGCTCGACACCCTCCGGGCCTTCGAGGCGGCGGCGCGCACCGGGAGCTTCTCCGCGGCGGCCGAGGCGCTCAACATCACCCACGGCGCGGTCAGCCGCCAGATCGCCAAGCTCGAGCGCTGGCTCGGCCAGAAGCTGTTCCAGCGTCAGGCCCGTGGCGTCGAGCTGACGCCGGAAGGCCTGCGCCTCTACCAGCGAACCACCGAGGCCCTGGCGCTGATTGCCGACAGCTCCGACCGCTGGATCGAGGCCCGCGGCAGCGCGGTCGTGCGCCTCGCTTCCCTGCCGTCGGTCAGCGGCCTCTGGCTGATGCCGCGGCTGCGGGCCCTGGAAGCCGGCGACCCCGAGCTCCGGGTCGAGCTCATCATCGACCATCGCGAATCCAATCTCGCCGATGACGGCATCGACCTCGCGCTGCGTTGCGGGCGCGGCGGCATTCCGAAGCGGCACTCGGTGCAGCTGTTCGAGGAACATTGCTTTCCGGTCGCGGCTCCCGAGCTCGCGGCGCAGATCGGCAAGGGCAAGCCCGAACGCCTGCTCAGCCATTCCCTGATCCACGATTCCGACGCCTCGGGCTGGCGCGCCTGGTTCGGCGCCCAGGGCCTCGACTATCGCCCGCGCCGCCAGGATCGCCGCTTCGAGGACTACAACCTCGTGGTCGATGCCGCCGAGCACGGCCTCGGCATCGCGCTGGCCCGGCCGCCGCTGATCCAGGAGGTGCTGCAGCAGGGGCGGGTGGTTGCGGTCGATGACCGCACTGTGTTGAACCCGGTCGCCTACTGGCTCGACCGGCCGCCCGGCAACCTGCGCCCGGCAGCGGCCGCCTTCGCGCGCCGCGTCATGCAAGCCGCCGGCCTCGACAATGCGGCGATGGCGCGGTTCCTCGCATCATGAAGCGCACGGTCGGCGTCCTGCTGTTCGAGCGGTTCGAGCTGCTCGACGTCTTCGGCCCTCTGGAGATGCTGGGCCTGCTCGAGGATGCATTCGAGATCCGCTTGGTCTCCGAACAGGCGGAGGTTGTCGACAGCGCCCAGGGCCCGCGCTCGGTGGTCGATGACTACCTGGTCGACCATCATCCCTACGACCTGCTGCTGGTGCCGGGTGGCATGGGCACGCGCCGCGAGGTCGAGAACCAGGCCCTGCTCGATTGGCTCAATCACGCCGCCGGGCGCGCCGAGACCGTCGCCTCGGTCTGCACCGGCAGCGCCTTGCTGGCCAGGGCCGGCCTGCTCGACGGCCGGCGCGCCACCACCAACAAGAACGCCTACAACTGGGTGGTGCGCCAGGGGCCGAAGGTGGAATGGCAGCCGCGCGCCCGCTGGGTCGAGGACGGCAAGTTCTGGAGTTCGTCCGGCGTCTCGGCCGGCACCGACATGGCGCTGGCCCTGATCGCGCGGCTTTGCGGCATCGATCGCGCGCGCCAGGTCGCGCATTGGGCGGAATACGTCTGGAACGAGGACAGCACCGACGATCCCTTCGCCCGCACCTAGGGTCTGGTCGCGCTAGTTGTTGCCGCCGCCGCCACCCTCGCCGCCGCCATCACCACCGCCGTCGCCACCATCGCCACCGTCTCCGCCGTCTCCGGAATCGCTGCCGCCGTCGCTGCCGTCACCGCCTTCGGAATCGCTGTCGGCGCCGTCGGCACCGTCTTCGCTCTCGGACTCGCTCAGTGCGGATTCGATCTCGTTGGCTTCCTCGTCCGAGAAGCCGAGCTCGCTCAAGCCCACCTCGGCGAGATCCGGCTCGCCGTCGAACTCGACTTGATCGACGAACTCGTCGGCGATCTCGACTTCGTTCGCGTCAACGTCGCTCAAGCCCTGCTCGTTGCAGCTGACGCTCTGGCCGGCGCCGAGCGTCGCGGTCGCGAAGGTCCGGCGCGAGGTGACCTCGACCGCGCCGCGGTTGACCGAGATCACGGTGGTGCCGTCGGGCAGCACCTTGAGCTTGAAATTGGTGCCGCGCACCGCCACGACCGCGGTCGGGGTCTGGATCTTGATGCTGTCGCTCTTGATGCTCCCCGAGACGAAGCGCAGGGCGCCGGCGGCGATGGTATAGGCGGCGCTTTCCTTGCCGGACTTCGGGTCGAAGACGAAAGCGTCGATGGTCAACGCGGCATTCTCGCCGATCAGCACATGCGAGCCGTCGATGAAGCTGATGTTGGCCTTAGCCCCCGCCGCGGTCAGCACCTTCTCGCCGAAATGCGCCGGCGATTTCAGCTGCTTCGGCGCCGGCTGCTGGCCGGGCAGGGCGCCGCTCACGCTGTTGGCGACCTCGGCGAAGCCGCCGATCACATTGCCGGTGACGACGTCCGCCCCGGCCGGTGCGGCGGTCGCGGCGAGAAGCAGGGCGGCAAGCGCGATGGAACGATGGCAGTGATTCATGTCGATCCCCCCGCGCATCTTGTTACAGAAACCGGGCAAGGGCGACAGGATTTTCGGGCCGGAGTTCCGGGGACGGTCAGAAGCTCAGGTCGACATGGGTGCCGGGCTTGCCGTCGGTGGTCACCACCTTCCGGCTGCGCCGGGCCAGCTCATCGAGCAGGGAGGTGTCGGGCACCGGATTCTTCGTGCCGTAGACGTTCTTCTTGGTCGAGACCAGCACCTGCGCCGATTGCTTGCGCCGGACCGGCAGCAGCGAATCCAGCAGCTCCAGCGGCGTGCCGTTATGGCTGCCGTGGTGCGAGACCTTCAGGAAGTCGACCGGCTTCTTCAATTCCGCCGCGCATTTCTTCTTCATGACGTCCCAGCTTTCGAGCTCGGCGTCGCCGGGCAGCAGCAGCCGCTTGCCGCCGGCCTCGATCATCAGGCAGAGCGAGGTGTTGTTCTGCGCCCGGTCGATGAACCGCGCCATGGCAACGCCGTCCTCGCGGATGGAGCGGCGCAGCCGTTCGAAGTCGCTGCGCGAGACGCCGCCAAGCTGGTTCGCGGTGGCCCGCGGCACATCCGGGAAGGTCCAGGTCAGGCCTTCGCGATCCGCCTCGCTCCCGCTGGCGGCGGCGAGCGCCGCCGTCATGGCATTCTCCCGGGCACTCGCCGAGTAGTAGACGCTGACATCGGGTTCCGGCGCCAGCACCCGGATCTTGACGTTGCTGAAGCCGGGCGAGGCCGACTTGCCGCGCGCGAGATAGGCGACCGGCTTCTTGCCGAGATTGCGCAGATACTCGACCCGGTCCTTGTTGGCGAGGTTGTTCTCAAGCAGGGAGATGAAACCCGGATGCAGCACCAGGCCGTTGCGCCGGGCATCTGCGGCAAAGGCGGTGAGGCCGGCGCGGAGCTTCTTCTGCAGCTTGGCCTTGGGAAAGTCGGTGTAGTATTTCGGGTGGCTCGGCAGGCTCATCCAGACCCGGTCCACCGTCATGCTGTTGAAGACTTCCCGCTCGCGGTAGAAGCCTTCCATATGGTCCAGGTGCTCATGGGTCATGACCAGCAGGTCGAGCCGGCCGCCGCATTCCTTCTTGATGTCGGCCGCGATCGCCGGGAACCGCTCCAGGCTCGCTGAATCGTTGGGGGCGCGGCCGAAATCGAACAACAGGTGCCGGGTCTTGTTGCCGTCCGGCAGGCTGAGCAGGATGCAATCCCCGAAGCCGACGATATAGGCGCGGATGCGGATCTCCTGGCTCATCGATGTGCCCCATGGTGCGTCCCGTGATGCTTACCGTGCCCGACGCCCGGGCCGATCGTGCCGCATGGCGGCGTTGCGCTGGAGCTGGACGTGGTCGCCGCGGATGGTGGCGCGGATGCGGTAGGCGTCGCGACCGGGCGCGCCGATGCCGCGTGCATTGTCGGTGACGCCGATCTCGCCGTTCCTGACCAGGTAACGCAGGTATTTCAGCAGCTGCTCGCGTCGATCGTCCGAGGGCAGCACCATCGCCTGGTGCAGGAAATTGCCGCTGCCGTCGAACACCAGCGTTCCGCCGCAGAGCAGCGGCATATAGGTGCCGTCGAGCGAGCCGAAGGATTTGCCGGCGAGCTTCACGTCCTCGCTCCAGGTGAACTCGATCACGCGCTCCTTGGGCGTCCAATAGCCGCTGCTGGCCCGCTTGTTGGTGCGATAGACCGTGTCCACCGTCAGGTTCGCGTCGCGCGGGATGCCGAACACGTCGCGATAGCGGTTGAGGAAGCGATAGGCATCGACCGGCGTCGCGGTCACGTCGTCGATGCTGGGCGCGTTGCGCAGCGCGCTGACGATGTTCTGCCGTTGTTTGGGCGGCTCGGGCTTGAGCCCCAGGCCGCGCTGCTTGAAGATGCGCCGGAGCTCGGTCCGGACGCCGTAGGCGTCGATCGGATAGGCGACTTCGTCGGCGCGCAGCACGGCGCGCGCATATTCGTCGTAGCGCAGGTCGACCGGCGGGCAGTAGTCGATCGCCCGCAGCATGATGTTGGCGGTATGCGTGGCGGAGCGGATCAGCGACTTGATCGCCAAGTACTGACGGCTCTGCTTCGGCTCCTCCTTGCGCAGGTTCTGCAGGTTTCGCCGATAGAGGAACTGCAACAGGTTGTAGTAGATGCCGGTGAGGATCTCCGACCAGTCATGCTCCTCGTAGCTGCCGCGCAGGTCGCGCATCTTCCGGTTGTTCCAGGCACCCCGCAGGTAATCGGTACCCCTGAGCGCTTCGCCGAACTCGCTGGCGATCTTCGAGACCACGTTCCGCGCGCCGAGCCGGGCCGGCGCGCCGCGCGCCACCAGCTTGGCGATCTCCCGGTTGCTGAGACTGGCCATCATGGCGATCGCGTCGCCGAAGTATTCGTGGAACCCCGCCGTCTCCGGTGAGGCGACTTCGTTATACCCGGGCTTCAATCCGTCCAGGATCGCGTGTCCCAGCTCATGGGTGACGATGTCATGCGACAGGCAGGTGAAGACCCGGTTCCCGTCCTTGCCCTCACAATAGAAGAAATGCAGCGCGCCGGTAGCGCGGTCGTAGAACGCGTTCTGCTCATATCCGGCATGCGGCAGGATCAACAGCCGGCCGAGGCCGGAGGCCCAGGGGATCGGCCGGCCGAGGGCGCGTTCGCTCTCCAGCCGCTCCAGCGTCTGCTCGGCGATCGCCCAGGCATTGATCTGGTGGAAGGTGAAGCTCTCGAGAATCTTGTCGGGGGACTTGCCCGCGAGTCCGAGGAAGCCCGATCCGTCCTTGAGGACCCGGGCCGGCGCGAAGCGCACATCGAGGTCGGCGTTGTAGTCCACCACCGAGATCCGCGCGCTGGTCGGACCGTCGTCGATCGTGGCGCATTTGACCTTCTCGGGCCGCTCGGGCGGCCAGAGCTTTTCCCTGCGCGCGACCATCGGATCTTTGGGCAGGACCTTGACCAGCACCGTCACGTCCTGCCGGCGGCCGGTTCTGGTCTCTTCTTCATCTTGAGGTGGGACCGCCACGCTGCTCCCTTTCCCTTCGGGAGGACGACGACCCGCGAATGGTGCCTGCAATTGCCGGTTGTTGCAAGCGGGAAGAGCGGGCGTTACCCGTTGCCCGTCGCCTTGCGCGCCTTGGCGTGCGCCTTGCTCTCACGCCGCAGCGGGCGCGCGACCGGGCAGACTTCCTGGATGAAGCCGGTCAGCGTGTTCACCAGGTTGGCCTCGACCAGGCTGTAATGGATGAACTGGCCGCGGCGCTCGCTGCGCACCAGCCCGGCGCCTTCCAGCACCGAGAGGTGCTTGGAGATGGTCGGCTTGGCGACGTCGAAGCGGTCCGCGATCTCGCCCGCCGTCATGCTGGTGGCCGAGAGATAGGCCAGGATCTTCCGCCGGATGGTGGAGGAGAGCGCTTCGAAGACTTTATCCATCGGGTTCCCGCGCGGCCTGCGACAAAGTTAGCCAGTTGACTAAATATCTAAATATCCATAGCGTGATAATTAGCCATGTAGCGAAATATCTAAACCTTATACCGCACCGCGGAGGAGGCAGCAATGCTCCTGCTCGTCACCTATGCCCTCTATGTCGGATTGAGCCTCGCCATCACGATCTGGGTCGGCCGCACCTTGAACAAGAACGGCCGCGTCTTCCTGATCGAGAATTTCGAAGGGCAGGAGGCCCTGGCCGATTCGATCAATCACCTGCTGCTGGTCGGCTTCTACCTGGTGAATATCGGTTTCATGTCCCTGGCCTTGCGCTACGGCGAGAAGCCGTCCGATGCCGTGGGCGCGGTCGAGTTCCTGAGCACCAAGATCGGCCTGGTCGTGGTCGTGCTTGGCGTGATGCACTTTTTCAACATGAACATGCTGGTGAAGCTCCGCCGCTCGAAGCTGTTCAAGGCCTTCGCACCGAAACCGACGGACTCGCTGGATCACGAGTTTCCGGCGCAAGCCATGAATCAGAACTCGTAAGCGGTAGGGGCCGATGATCATTGTCGTGCTCCCTATCTTTCTCGGCATCGGGTTGGGGATCGCTCGGGAGTGCGGCGCCAGCGGGAGAGAACTTGTCGCCATAGCCGTCGGCTTCGTCGTCGCCGCGGCGGTTCCGCCGGCGCTTATGGTCTATGGCTCCCCGCTGAATGGAGATCGCGCGATGTCCTCAATCGAGGGCTTTCTCGTGGTTTACTTGTTTGCCTTGAGTTTTGTCGTCGTTCTCGGTGTTCCGGCTTTCCTGCTGTTGCGACCTTTTCGGCCCGGCCACTGGTGGTCGGTTGCGGCGGCAGGAGGGCTGCTGGGAATTTGCGCATCCGCATTGTTCCGACTCTCGTGGCCAGGTCCCAGCGACTTCATGATGGGATACTTGGGTGGCTTAACGACGCTCGTGTTCTGGCTGATCTGGGCAATCGGCGGCGGCGTAGATATGGAACCCCGACGGTGCGCGGCGCGGCGGGCCAAGCCGAGCGGGGCGAACTCACATCCGTAAGTTGCTCTGGAGCAACAAATGAGCTATGCTTCTTCCATTCAGGGGAATGAGGGAGAAGACGGCGCGCGCTTTCGTGCGCCCTGGCCGCGCGCGGCGAATGCCGCGGCGCGTGTGAAGGCGTGCGAGGTTCAAATGCTCACAACCCCCACCGGACCCACACAGAATCACGCAACCCCCACAGGACCCGCACGGCATTGTCTAACCCCAACGGGACCCCGACGATTCCGAGATATACCCACCGCCCCTATACGACATGCCGCTACTCCGACCGAATTAGGCCGCAGAGCGCCAACGCAGACAGAGGCCGACGCAGACGGGACGCAGACAGAGGCCAGCGCAGACGAAGCCGTTGAATCCCAAGAGTGCAGCGCAACGCAGACAGGAGACAGACGATACCGCCAAAAAATGCTGCCGGAACAGCGCGGGCAGACGAAACTGCTCGGCGGCGAAAGTGCAGCGCAACGCAGATCGGACGCAGACAAATCAGCGTGCTGCCATCAACGCAGACGGGACCCGGACGAAGGCGCTCAACCCGGACAGTACCCGGACAGAAAGAAGAATCTCGCGCCGAATGCATGCCGATTTGCTCGGCTTATGCACTGGGCGCAGATCTCTTCTAGCTCCGCGGTTTCATGTTCTCCGGGTCGTAGAGCGGCTTGTAGCCTACGCCGGCGACTTCGACCGGATAGGCCTCGCCGAAGTATTCGACGTTGAGCTTGCGGCCTTCCTGGCAATAGGCCCAGGGCAGATAGGCGAGGGCGATGTTCTTGCCGATGGTCGGACCATAGGCGACCGAGGTGGTGAAGGAGCGGCGGCCGAGCTCGTCCACCAGGCCTTCGCCGGTCGCCGGATCGAGCACCGGCATGATGCCGACCGGATAGCGCGCGACGCCTTTGCTGTCGGTGTTCGCGGTCATCACCAGGGTGCAGAGCATCGCCGGCTGGTTCTTGCGGGCGCGGTGCTCGAGATGCTTGGCCTTGCCGCGGAAGTCGGCCTCCTTGACCTTCGGGCGCTGCAGGTCGCTTTCGATCAGGTTGTACTCGGTCAGGAGATCCGCATTTTGCAGCCTGAGAGACTTCTCCATCCGCCGGCTGTTGGCATAGGTCTCCACGCCGAACGGCATCACGCCGGTCGAGCGCAAGGCGTCCCAGACCGCGAGGCCGTCCTCGTATTTCATATGCAGCTCCCAGCCCTGCTCGCCGACATAGGAGATGCGGAACGCCATCACGTTCTTGCCGCCGATCTCGATCGGCTTGATCGCGGCGAAGGGGAAGTTCTCGGCGGTGAGGCCGGCCGGATCCTTCACCACCTTCTGCAAGGTGGTGCGGGCATTCGGGCCCCAGATCCCGATCGTGACGAACTTCTCGGTGACATCGGTGACGGTGACGTTGAAGCCCTTGTCCTGCGCGACCCGGCGCAGATAGTGGAAATCGCGCGGCCCCGCATCGGCGCCGTCGATGACGCGGCAGCGATCCGCCATCCGGATCACCGTCAGGTCGGCGCGCACCATGCCCTCGTCGTCGAGGAAGTGGGTGTAGATGCCCTTGCCGACCATGTTGTCGCCGCCGATCTTCGCGGCGCAGACCCATTCCATCAGCGCCACATGATCCGGGCCTTCGACATCGCACATGTAGAAATGCGAGAGGTTGACGATGCCGCAATCCTCGCTCATGGCGAGGTGCTCGGCGTTGGAGACGCGCCAGAAATGGCGGTTGTCCCACTCGTTCTCGCGCACCGGCACCCGGTTGCCGTATTTCTTCAGCAGATGCTCGTTGGCGGCGTAGCCATGCGCGCGCTCCCAGCCACCCAGCTCCATGAAATAGCCGCCGAGCTCCTTCTCGCGCTCATAGAAGGGCGAGCGGCGGATGTTGCGGCCCGTCGCATAGGGCTCGCGCGGATGGACGGCGGGGTTGTAGATCTTCTGCGCCGCTTCCCCGCAGCGGCCCTCGATGAATTTTTCTTCGAGTTGATGCGGGTAGAAGCGGGCGTAGTCGATCTTGGCGTGGTCGATCGGCGTGCGCCCGTCGGTCATCCAGTCGGCGACCAGCTTGCCCATGCCGGGCGCGTCCTTGACCCAGATCGCGACCGCATACCAGAGGCCGCGCACCTTCTGGCTCTCGCCGATCGATGGGCCGCCGTCCGCGGTTACCTGCAAGAGGCCGTTGAAGGAGCGCTTCTCGTCATAGCCGAGTTCGCCCAGGATCGGCGTCAGCTCGATCGCGCGCTCCAGCGGCGCCAGGATCTGTTCCATCTCGAGATCGCGCTGCGACGGCGAGAGGCGCGATTGATGCTTCTCCAGGAGATCGCGCGGATGGCAGAGCCGGGGATTGGTCTCTTCGTAGTAGCCCCATTCGATCATGCCGCCCTCAGCGGTCTTGGGGTCGCCGGTGTCGCGCATATAGGCGGAGTTGCCCTGGTCGCGCAGCAGCGGCCAGCCGATCTCCTTGCCGGTGTTCGCGAACTCGGTATACGGCCCGAAGAAGGTGAGGGGATGATCGACCGGCATCACCGGCAGGTCCTCGCCCGCCATCTCGGCGATCAGGCGGCCCCACAAGCCCGCGCAGACGACGACATAATCCGCCATGATCGTGCCCTTCTCGGTCACGACGCCCTTGATGCGGCCGTTCTCGATCACCAGCGACTTCGCCGGCGTGTTGGCGAAGGCTTTCAGCTTGCCCGAAGCTTCGGCCTGGGAGACCAGTTTGTGCGCGACGGTTTGCGAGCGCGGGATGACCAGGCCGGCATCGGGGTCCCAGAGTCCGCCCTGGACCTGGGACTCCTCGATCAGCGGGAACTTTTCCTTGATCCCCTTGGCGTCGATCAGCCGGGCGCGCGTGCCGAAAGCCTTGGCCGAGGCGACCTTGCGCTTGATCTCGTCCATCCGGGCATCGTCGCCGACCCGGGCGACTTCCAGGCCGCCGACCCGTTCGTAATGGCCGAGCTTGTCGTAGAAATCGATGGAATAGAGCGAGGACCAGCAGGAGAGGAAGTCGTGGCTGGTCATGTAGCAGAAGTCGGAGGCATGGGCGGTCGAGCCGATATCGGTCGGGATGCCGGACTTGTCGATGCCGACGATGTCGGTCCAGCCGCGCTCGATCAGGTGATGCGCGACCGACGCGCCCACGATGCCACCCAACCCGACGATGACGACCTTCGCTTTGCTCGGCAATTCGGCCATGGACCCAAGACTCCCGGATTTGATTTTCCGCCGGACTATAAAGCGGCGGGTGGCCGATTGCCGCCTGTTTGCGACACCAGAAAAAGGCCACGCGACATCGGTAAACCCCGGAAATCAGGGGGAATCGGCCGGGACCTGGGGCGCGAAAACGGCAGCCAAGGTCGCTCATCCGCTAGAGGAAAACCGCCCCCGGTGTCGTTATGACGCCAGTGTTAGCCCCTAAAGTCTTGAGGATGAGGCCATGTCCGTAGCCGAAACCGGTCCCAAGGATTCTGGAAGGAGAGCCCGCGGTGGTGCAGATGCCCGTCGCGCCCAGCGCCAGAAGCCGAAGCTGGTCCAGAACCCCTACATCGTCCGCAAGATCCCGCTGGTGACGGTGCTGGACGAGGAGGGCCTCACCACCATCGAGAACAACGCCGACACCATCCTGCAGGAGATCGGCATCGAGTTCCGCGACGAGCCGGAAGCGCTCGAACTCTGGAAGGCCGCCGGCGCCGATGTGAAGGGCACCCGCATCCGCTTCCCCAAGGGCTTGCCGCGCTCGATCATCCAGAAGTCGGCGCCCCGCGAATACATTCAGCACGCCCGCAACCCGGAGCGTTCGGTCAGGATCGGCGGCGACGCCACGGTCTTCGCGCCGGTCTACGGCCCGCCCTTCATCCGCAACCTCGACGAAGGCCGCCGCTACGCGACCATCGAGGACTTCCGCAATTTCGTGAAGCTCGCCTACATGTCGCCCTCGATCCACCATTCGGGCGGCACCGTCTGCGAGCCGGTCGATCTGCCGGTTAACAAGCGGCATCTCGACATGGTCTACAGCCACATCAAGCTCAGCGATAAGCCGTTCATGGGCTCGGTTACCGCGCCGGAGCGCGCCGCCGATACCGTCGAGATGGCGAAGATCGTGTTCGGCGAGAAGTTCCTCGAGACCAACACCGTCATCACCTCCCTCATCAACGCCAACTCGCCGATGGTCTGGGACGGCACCATGCTCGGTGCCATGAAGGTCTATGCCCGCGCCAACCAGGCCTCGATCACCACGCCGTTCATTCTCGCAGGCGCGATGAGCCCGGTGACCGCCGCCGGCACGCTCGCCCAGGTTCTGGCCGAGGTGCTCTCGGGTGCCGCGACCTCGCAGCTCTATAAGCCCGGCGCGCCGGTGATCTTCGGCGTCTTCGCCAGCTCGATCTCCATGCAATCCGGCGCGCCCACCTTCGGCACGCCCGAGCCGACCCTGGTCAGCCTCGCGGCGGCGCAGATCGCGCGCCGCCTCGGCATTCCGTTCCGCACCGGTGGCTCGCTCTGCGCCTCCAAGGTGCCGGATGCCCAGGCTGCATACGAGAGTGCTCAGACTCTGCTGCCAACCTTGCAGGCCGGCACCAACTTCGTGCTGCACGGCGCGGGCTGGCTCGAGGGCGGCCTCGCTTCGGGCTATGAGAAGTTCATCATGGATGCCGACCAGCTCGGCATGATGCAGACCCTGGCCAAGGGCATCGACCTCACCGAGAACGGCCAGGCGCTGAGCGCGATCCGCGAAGTCGGCCCCGGCAGCCATTTCCTCGGCTGCTCGCACACCCAGGCCAATTTCGAGACCGCCTTCTACCGCTCGTCGATCGCCGACAACAACAGCTTCGAGCAGTGGCTGGCCGAAGGCGAGCAGGACGCCGCGCAGCGCGCCAACAAGATCTGGAAGCGCATGCTGCAGGACTACGAGGCCCCGGCGCTCGATCCCGCGATCGACGAAGCGCTGCTGGCGTTCCTCGCCAAGCGCAAGGCCGCTGCGCCGGATTCGAACGTCTAGACTTCAGGAATGTCGTCACCCGCGGGCTTGACCCGCGGGTCTCTCGCCACAATTCAGAACAGCTTGCCGCCGCGCGGCGTGACCATCGTGTAGTCGTCGATGCTGATCGCGTGGCTCACGCGTTCGCCGTCGTCGGAGAGTGGGAACACCGCCCATTCGAAGACGCGGTCGGCTTTGGACTGGAAGTCGGTGTAGGAGAGGCCGAAGAGCGGCGTCGCCTCGCGATAGAGACGGTCATAGATGTGGGTGGTGTCGATGATGTCATGGGGCGCCCACTCCATCTCGTCGATGAACTTGCCCTGGACGTTGCTGCCGTAGAGCCGGTCGACCTCGTTGCCGACCAGGCGGAACTGGATCCGGAACGGCGCGTGCTGGTACTGCAGCACCGAGACATAGGGCAGGGCGTTGTAGATCGCGGTCGGATCGATCTCGGCCCGGGCCGGAAAGCGCCGCCCGGCGCGCAGTGTCTCCCAGTGCCGGCGCACCAGCGCGATCATCTCGGAACGTCCGCTCGGCTCCGCGAGGTAGAGGATTTCGCCGAGCCACTCCTGTTCCTCGGTGGTCATTCCCCGGCGGCACCCTTGCTTTCGGATTCCGCCGGATCGGGCAGCATGTGCCGTTTGATCATCGGCAGCTGCGTCGCCATGAACAGGAAGGTGAGGAAGATCGAGCCGAACTTGAAGTTGACCCAGAAGTTCTCGGTCTGAGTCCGCCAGACGACTTCGTTCAGCACCGCCATGCCGGCGCAGAACAGCGCGAAGCGCGCCTCGAGCTTGCGCCAACCGGCATGATCCATCTTGAGGCTGGTGCCCATCAGCCGCTCCATCAGCGGCTTCTTGAGCAGCAGCCCGCCCCACAGGGTTGCCGCGAAGAGCGTGTAGACCACGGTCGGCTTCATCTTGATGAAGGTGTCGTCGTGGAAGATCAGGGTCAGCAGGCCGAACACGACGACGATCGCGGTGGTGATGATCGGCGCCCAGGGCAGGCGCCCGGCGCGGAGATAGCCGACGATGGTCGCGGCCACCGAAGCGGCGACCAGCACCGCGGTCGCAGGCATCAGGCCCCAGATCTTGTAGGAGATGAAAAACAGCACGATCGGCCCGTATTCGACCGCCGGCTTGATCCAGCCGCCGGACTTCGGCGCTTCGGGTTTGGAACTCTGTTGGCTCATTCCGGCAGGCTCGCATGTTCCGGGACCGGGGGGAAGTTCCGCCGCTGCGCCAGGCGCGCCTCGCGGTGGGCGATGTAGAGGTTGGCGCCGATGATCAGGGCGGCGCCGACCAGGACGGCGACGGTCGGCAGATCGGCCCAGAACAGGTAGCCGAACGAGGTCGCCCAGATCAGGCCGGTGAACTCGATCGGCGCCAGCATCGAGGCCTCGCCGAAGCGGAAGGCGCGGATCATGGCCAGCTGGCCGAAGGCGCTGGCCAGGCCCTGGACCAGCATCACGCCCGCCGCCTGCCAGCCGATCGGCTGCCAATAGAGGATGCCGGGAACCGCCGCCGCGACCAGGGTGAAGGCGGTCGAGTAGAACAGCAGGTTGTGGGTGTGCTCCTTGCCCGAAAGCCCGCGCAGGGTGAGCAGGATCAGCGCGTAGGTGAAAGCCGAGGTGAAGACCAGGCCGATGCCCAGGCTGGTCTCGCCCTGCCAGCCTTCGGTCGGATCCACCGCGACGACGACGCCGGCGAAGCCGACCATCACCGCCGACCAGCGCCGCCAGCCGACCTTCTCCTTCAGCATCGGCCCGGAGAGAGCGGTCACGAAAATCGGTGCCGCGAAGGCGATCACGATGCAGTCCGCGAGCGGCAGGTATTTCAGCGCGGCGAAGAAGGTCGTGGTGGTGATCAGCACCAGCAGGCCGCGAAAGAGATGAAGGCGAAAGAACTTGGTCTGCACCCGGAACGGGCTGCCGGTCGCCTGCATGGTCACCGCCAGGGCGACCAGCAAGGGTGGAATGCGGGTCAGGAAGGTGATCTGCCAGGTGCCCAGGTCGTAATCGACCCGCAACAGCCGGGTCGCCGCATCGACCACGGCGAAAGAGAACACGCCGAGCGTGTAATAGACGAAGGCCTGGATCGGGGCGGAGCGGGTGGCGGGCGGGATCATGGGCATGCTCAGTGAGGGCTGAGCTTTACCGGATCGGCGCCCAAATAGCGAGAGGGGGCTGTATCAGAGCTTTCAGCGCGCCGAGGTAACCACCGCACAGGTTTCACGCCGTGAGGCGGGCGGGAGCGGCGGGGCGTCGGGACCGAATATCTCCGCCAGCTTGCGGCCGAGATCGGCGGCGCGGAACGGCTTGCCGATGGTGAAGGTGCCGGGCTGTTGCGCCCGCTCGCCGACCGCGCGGTCGCCGAGATAGCCGGAGGTCAGCAGCACCAGCAGATCCGGCCGCCGCCGGCGCGCCAGCTCGGCGAGTTGCAAGCCGCTCGGCCCTTCCTTGAACACGATGTCGGTGAAGAGCAACGCGATATCGGGCCGCGTGTCGAGCAGCTTCAGCGCGGTCCTGGCGCAGGGCGCCGACAGCGCGCGATAGCCGAAGGAGCGGACCGCGCTGACCGCATAGCCCCGGAGGTCGGCATTATCCTCCACCACCAGCACCACTTCCTTGCCGCGGCTCGGCGTCGGCAGCGGCGGTTGCAATTCGGGCTCGCCCAGGGCCGCGTCGGTCTGCAGCGGCAGGTAGATCAGCACCGCGCTGCCGCGGCCGGGCTCGCTCTTGATCTCGACATGGCCATCCGACTGCTTGACGAATCCATAGACCATGGAAAGACCGAGGCCGCTGCCCTGGCCCGGCGCCTTGGTGGTGAAGAAAGGCTCGAAGGCCCGCTCCATCACCGCGCGCGGCATGCCCATGCCGGTGTCGGAGACCGAGAGTGCCAGATAGGCGCCGGGTTGCAGCTCGTGCAGGCCGGCCGGCCGGTGCTCATCGAGCACCACGCTGTGGGTCCTGATGGTAACGGTGCCGCCCTCCGGCATCGCGTCGCGCGCATTGATACAGAGGTTAAGCAGCGCGCCTTCGGTCTGCGGACGGTCGATCAGGCAGAGCATCTGCTCGGCGGCGAGCCATGTCTCGATCTGCACCTTGTCGCCGAGGGTGCGGCGCAGCAGGTCGAGCATGTTGACCACCAGCTCGTTCACGTCGGTGAGCTGGGCGTCCAGGGCCTGCTTGCGCGAGAAGGCGAGCAGCCGCCGCACCAGCTGCGCGCCGCTCTCGGCCGCCGCCACTGCGCGCCCGGCCAAGGTGCGGGCCCGCCCGTCGCCGTCCATCTCTTCCATCAGCAGGTCGAGATTGCCGAGCACGGCGCCCAGCAGGTTGTTGAAGTCGTGGGCGATGCCGCCGGTCAGCTGGCCGACCGCCTCCATCTTCTGCGCGTGCTGCAGCTGGGCTTCGATCGACTCCCGGTCGGTGATGTCGAGCGTCGTGCCGGCGATGATCAGGTTGTTCGGGCCGAAATCCGCGATCGGCTCGCCATGCACCTGGATGGTGCGCACCCTGCCATCCGAGCGCACCAGCCGGCAGCGATAGGTGAAGGCGCGCGGGTTGTCGGCCAGGGTCTCGATGATCGAGCGCACCATCGGCAGGTCGTCGGGATGCACCTTCCTGAGCCAGGTCTCGCGCGTGATCGGGCCGGCCGAAGGGGAAAAGTCGTAGATGCGATAGGCCTCGTCCGACCACCAGCGGGTGTTGGTGGCGATGTCCCATTCCCAGCTCCCCAGCTTGGCGATGCGCTGCGATTCCGCCAGCCGGTTCTCGATCTTCACGCGCTCGGTCACGTCCATCACCGTCCCGGCATACTGGCCGATCGAAACCGGCTCGCCGGTCTCGACCACGGTGCGGACCTGCCCGTCGGGACGGATGATGCGGTACTGATAGCGATAGGGCCGGTTGTTGCGCCAGGCGTGCTCGAACTCGATCTCGGTCCAGGCCACGTCGTCGGGATGGGTGAGCGTATCCCAGCCGGGTGACGTGGCCGGCATCTGCGGGTCCAGGCCGAGGATCCGATAGCATTCCTCCGACCACCAATGCTCGTCGCGCGCGACGTCCCATTCCCAGCTGCCGATCCGGGCGATGCGCTGGGCATGGCTCATGTTGCGCTGGGCGCGGGTGAGGTCGGTGATGTCCCAGAGAATGCCGGTGAAGGTGCCGGTCCCGTTCATCTCCGATTGCTCGTAATAGAGCCGATAGCGGCCGTCGGGCTGGCGCATGCGGAACTGGATCGACAGGCCCTCCGGCCGGGCGCCCGCTTCTTCATAGGCGAGCCGCACCCGTTCGCGATCATCCGGATGCAGCAGGGCATGCCAGGTCTCGTGGCTGTATTGCCAGGATGCCGGGTCGATCCCGAGCATGCGAAACAGTTCGTCGGAGATCCAGGTGGTGTCGTTCGAGGGATCCCACTCCCAGCTGCCGATGCTGCCGATCTCCTGTGCCTTGGCAAGATGGCGCTGTGCCTTCTCGCGTTCGGTGATATCGATGACATAGCCGGCGAAGCGGCCGTTGGCGTATTCGCACTGCTCCAGCATGAACCGGGTCTGGCCGTCGGCACGCACCACCCGATAGCGGATCGCGTAAGGGCGCCGGCTTCGCGTGGTTGCGGTATAGGCTTCGAGCACGCGCTCCCGGTCCTCGGGGTGGATATGCTGCAGCCAATAGGCGACGTCGGGCGGCACCGATTGCGGCACGGCGCCGATCAGGCGGTACATCTCGTCCGACCAGCGCACCTCGCGGCTATGCTCATCGACCTCCCAGCTGCCGAGCTTGGCGATGCGCTGGGCTTCGGCGAGGTTGCGCTCGACGCGCACCCGGTCGGTGATATCGACCATGGTGCCGACATAGCGTTCGTCGGAGATCGGCTCGCCGGATTCGATGATGATTCGTTCCTGGCCGTCGCGCCGGACCAGCCGATACTGGCAGCTGTAGGAGCGGCGCGCCTCGAAGGCGTTGTTGACCTCGATCCGGGTCGCCGTGCGCTCGTCGGCATGGACCAGCTCGGCCCAGACCCGCGCATCCAGCCGATCCTGCTTCGGGTCGAGGCCGAGGATCCGATAGCACTGCTCGGAGGCCCAGTGGTCGTCCGAGATCAGGCTCCACTCCCAGCTGCCGATCTGGGCGATCTGCTGCGCCAGGTTGAGATTGCGCTCGGCCCGGTGATGCTCGGTGATATCGACCAGCACGCCGGTATAGACCCCGTCGGCGTCGCACTCGGCCTGCTCCAGCACCAGCCGGTGGTCGCCGTCCGGCCGCACGATGTGATATTGCGCCGAATAGCTGGAGCCGGCCGCGGCCGCGCTGGCGTGGATGCGCATCACCTTGGCGCGGTCGTTGCGATGCACCAGGTCGAGCCAGCGCCGCGGGCTGTGTTGCCAGGTGGCGGCATCGACCCCGAGAATGCGGTAGAGCTCGTCCGACCACCAGTTCTGGCCGGTGCGCCGGTTCCATTCCCAGCTGCCGAAGCCGGCGATCGCCTGGGCGCGCGACAAGGTGCGCTCGATCCGCAGCCGCTCGGTGATGTCCATCAGATGGCCGACTTCCAGCCCGTCGATGAACTCGGCCTGGTCGACCATGACGCGCACGGAGCCGTTCGGCAGGCGCACGCGGTACTGGATCGAGTAGTTCTGCTGCCGCAGGATCGCCGCATCGACCGTGCGGCGCACTGTCTCGTAGTCGTCGGGATGGATCCGCGACAGCCAGAGCTCGGTGGTCGGCACCACTTCATTGGGCTCGAAGCCGAGCAGGCGATAGGTCTGCTCCGACCACCAGAACACGTTGGTGCGCGGATCGAACTCCCAGGTGCCGAGCTTCGCGGTGCTCTGCGCGCGCACCAGGTTGCGCTCGAGCCGGGTGCGGTCGGTGATGTCGGTGATGCGGCTTTCGAAGACGCCGGGCTCCTTGGGGTGCCCGTCCTCCTCGATGAAGCGGATCTCGCCGCTCGGGCGCAGGATCCGATAGCGGTGGTGGAACGGGCCGTTGGCCTTGCGGGCCTGCTCGTAGGATCGACGCACGCGCTCCCGGTCCTCGGGATGGATGACCAGGTTGCGCTCCTGCTCGCAAACGATGCCGTTGGCGGTGAGGCCGAGGATCAGCAGCGCTTCCGGCGAGGCGCGGAACGTCTTATGCCCGCTGTCCCAGTGCCAGGTGCCGGCCAGGGGCATGGTTCTGCTGTCGGCGCCCTCCGGCTCGTCGTCGAGCGTGATCCGGTTGGTGACGTCCATGATCGTCCCGATCACGCGCGGCTGTTCCGCCGTCCAGCGCGGGCTGGCGCCGCCGGTCTCGCGCAAGGTGCGCACGACGCCGTCCGGGCGGCGGATCCGGTAGTAGATGCTGTAGGCGGGCAGGGCGACCGAGGCGCCGTCCACGTTGTGGACCCAGCGGTCCTCCTCCAAGGTCATCGCGACGATCTTGGCGATGTTGGGCGTGAAGGTCGCGCGGTCGACGCCGAAGATCCGGTACAGGCTCTCGGACCACCAGAGCGCGCCGCTGCGTGGATCCCATTCCCAGGTGCCGAGCCCGAGGAAGGAATCCGCGGCTTCTATCGGAGCATGCTGTGGCTCCGGCTGGCTGCCGGGTTGTCCCCCCGGTTGACCGCTGGGTTGTCCATTGCCGTCGGGACTCATGATCGAGCGGGTACCTTCAGGCTGCGATCGGCAATACTAAACCGAAGGCGCGTGAAGGTCACGGATTCGCGGTCAGGGGTAGGGGTGGAGCAGCGGCTCTTTGGGTGTGAGCAGATAGCGCCGGGCCAATTCGCCGTAGCCCTTGATCAGGTAGCCGCCATTGGCAGTCAGCAAGTCCTCGCGAATCTCGCGATAGCGCGCGGGACGCCGCCACCAGACCAGGCCCGGCTCCAGGTGATGCAGCACATGCAGGTTGTTGTGCAGGAACAGGATGCTCCAGAACGCACCCGATTCAATGATCGCGCTGCGGTGATTGTGATTTTGTGCCCAACGATGCTCGGCATAGGAACGCACCAGCGCCATCGCCGTGCCCGGATAGGCGAAGAACAGCACGTATTGCCAGAACGGCATCTCGCAGACCCAGAGCACCCAGAACAGGATCGCCGCGACCGCGACCACGTGCCAGGCCCAGGGTGCGAGCAACCGGCGATCGCCGCGCATCAGGGCTTCGCCGAGCTCGATGTAGTTCATGACGCCGAAATAGATCGGGCCGATGATGAAGCGACCGGCCAAGCTGCCCATCGCCATGCGGATCATGCGGTGGGTCTTGCCCATCTGCGCCCATTGCGCCGCGGTCACGTAGTTCGATTCCGGATCGCGCAGCGGATCGGTCAGCTGCTCGTCGATGTGGTGCTGCAAATGCAGGCGGCGGTAGGTGCCGTAGGGCAGCCAGAGCCACAGCGCCCAGCCGGCGACCAGCAGGTTGGCAAGCGGCCAGCGGGTCGGATATCCATGCACCGCCTCATGTTGCAGCGAGCCGTGGATGCCGACGATGACGGCACCCATGGGCAGCAGCAGCCACCAGGGGATCGCGGCATGGAAATAGGTGGTGAGGATAAAAGCGGAATAGATGATCACCGCCAGGCCGATGGTCGGCCAGTCGATCGAATAGGGCCTGCGTCCAAAATCACCCTTGGACGCTGACTGCGGCGAACTCATCGTTTTCCTTGTCGTTACTTGTATAGACAACTCTACCAAGCGGGTCTTCCTGACGCAAGATGTCAGGAGCGTTAAGCCGCCCCAATAGGCGTGATGTCGCACACAGGCGAGCGAGTTTATCTTGCCGGTGCTCTACCGGGCGGACCGAGAACAAAGCAGGACGGGACGGAATCATGCTGAAAGGACGTTGTCTCTGCGGCGCGGTTTCGTTCGAAATCCAGGGGGCGACCACGGCGCCGAGCTTGTGCCATTGCAGCCAATGCCGCCGGATCCATGGCGCACCGGGCGCCTCTGTCGGCGCGCCGATTTCAGCCTACCGGATCAGCGGTGAAGAAAGCCTGAACTGGTACCGCCTGCCCAAGAGCGAACAGGGCTTTTGCAAGATTTGCGGCTCCAAGCTGTTCTGGCGGGAGGCAGCGGACAGCCAGGAACTCGACGCCACCGCCGGCAGCCTCGACAATCCCACCGGTCTCAAGCTCGGCCGGCACATCTTCACCCGGTTTCAGGGCGACCATTACGAGATCGGTCACGACGGCGTGCCGCGCTACGCTGAGTCTTCCGTCGGCAAAGCGCCGATCGGCGAGGTTCCGCCGCCGGGCGCCGGGCCGCGCAAAACCGAGCATAGCGGCCGCTGCGAATGCGGCGCGGTCCGCTATCGCGTCCAAGGCAACATGCGCGACGTGGTGGTCTGCCACTGCGGCCAGTGCCAGCGCAACCACGGCTATGCGCCCGGCTACACCGCCGCGCGCAAGGCCGAGCTAACGGTGGAAGGCGAAGACAATATCGCCTGGTACCGTTCGTCCGAGCAGGCGCGGCGCGGCTTCTGCCGGACCTGCGGCTCCAGCCTGTTCTGGGTCGGCGAGGGACGGGACACGCTGTCGATCACCGCGGGCTCGCTCAATGCGCCGACGGGGCTGAAGACGGTGCTGCACATCATGACCGCCGACAAACATGACTACTATGAGATCGTCGACGGCGTGCCCCAGGTGCCGGGCCGCTCCGGCCCCGATCCGATCGCCTTTTGAACATGAGTGGAGTGATGATTAAAGGACAATGCCTCTGCGGCGCGGTTTCGTTCGAGATCGACGGGCCGCTGTCGGCGCCGACAGCCTGTCATTGCGGCATGTGCCGCCGGCACAGCGGCGCGCCAGGCGCCTACACCAGCGCGCCGGTCTCGGCCTACCGGCTGCGCGGCGAGGAGAATCTGGGCTGGTATCGTTCCTCCCACGACGCCGAGCGCGGGTTCTGCAAGCGCTGCGGCTCGAAGCTGTTCTGGCGCGAGGTCGGGGGCAAGTCGCTCGACGTCACCATGGGGAGTCTCGACGCCCCGACCGGCCTCAAGCTTGCAAAGCATATCTGGACCCGGCATCAGGGCGACTACTACGAGATCGGCCATGACGGCGTGGCACGCTATGCGGAATCCTCCGGTGGCGGCGCCCCGCGGATCGGCGAGGAAGCGCCGCCCCAAGCCGGGCCGCGGAAGACCGAGCACAGCGGCCGCTGCGAATGCGGCGCCGTCAATTACCGGGTCCGCGGCAACATGCGCGACGTCGTCTACTGTCACTGCGGCCAATGCCGCCGCGTGCATGGCCATGCGCCGGGCTACAGCGCCGCGCGCAAGGCCGAGCTGACGGTCGAAGGCGAGAGCAACATCGTCTGGTACCGTTCATCCGATGCGGCGCATCGCGGTTTCTGCGGAAAGTGCGGCTCCAGCCTGTTCTGGCGACCGGAAGGCGGCGAGACGATTTCGGTGGCGGCGGGCTCGCTCGAGGGCCCGACCGGATTGAAGACCGTCCGGCATATCTTCGCCGGCGACAAGAGCGACTATTATGAGATCGCCGACGGTGTGCCGCAGGATGCGGGAACCATGGCAGGCAACCCGGTCACGTTCTAGAGCCTCGGACGGTCAAATATGGTCACGCAGTCCGCCAGCAGTGAGTCTGCCGCTAGGAAGAGGGCCCCGTGCGCGAAGGCGCACAAGACCGGGCCTTCGCCCGACTGGAGCATAGCAGCGCTACGGTCGAGCCCGCTGACGACGCGGCGGGCCGCTGAGGGCGGACCCTTCGGGCGACGGCGCTTTTGCGCGAGGGCCGTCGTCAGGTGCCTTGTCCGTAGCCCCGCTACGGCCTGCGGCCCCTTCCTAGTCCTCGCGCAAAATCGCCGTCGCAGAATGGCCCAACTTGGTAGGACATCGCTCTAAGATGAGACGTCAACGCAAGGCCAAGATCGTCGCGACGCTTGGCCCGGCCAGCACCACGCGCAAGCAGATCGAGGCGCTGTTCAAGGCCGGGGCCGACATCTTCCGGCTCAATCTCTCCCACGGCACCCACGAAGACCATAAGGCGCGCTACGACATCATCCGCGAGATCGAG